>DATIEU010000383.1:0-3835 GCA_035455565.1 Steroidobacteraceae bacterium
GGACTCACTGCTCAGATCCGATGCACAGGACGGAACTCTCGAGCAGTACGTGCTGTCGGGACAGCCGCTGACATGGCTGTTGCTTGCGAAAACCGCGGCGCATTGGATGTTGAGTGGGGTGCCGCTCGTGCTGATATCACCCCTGGTGGCCCTGGCGCTGGGAGTGCCCACGGGCGCGCTGGATACTGTCGTCGCGAGTCTGCTCATGGGAACATCGACTCTGAGTCTGCTCGGCGCCATCGGCGCCGCGCTCACGATCGGGTTGCGGCGTGGGAGCCTGTTGCTCGCGCTGCTCGTTCTGCCGCTCGCGATGCCGCTCCTCATTTTCGGCGCCCGCGCGGTCGAGCTCGCAATTGCGGGCGAGCCGGTCGCAGGACCTATGTACCTGCTGGCGGCCTTGCTGGTGCTGACGCTGACGCTCGCACCGCTGACGACCGCGGCCGCAGTTCGTATCAGCATCGATTGAGCGGAGCGCAATCGCGAATGTGGACCTGGTTTCACAAACTGGCCTCACCGCCGCACTTCTACCGCGTGGCGGGCATGCTGATCCCCTGGTTCGGCTGGCCGGCGTTCATCCTGATCGTGGCTTCGCTCTACGGCGGGCTGGTCCTGGCGCCGCCGGACTATCAGCAGGGCGATGCGTTCCGGATCATCTACGTGCACGCGCCGAGCGCCTGGATGTCGCTGTTCATCTACGTCGTCATGGCGATGAGCGCCGCCATCGGCCTCATCTGGCGCATGAAGCTCGCGCACGCGGTCGCGGCGAGTTGCGCGCCGATCGGTGCTTCATTCACGTTCGCGGCACTCGCCACGGGCGCGCTCTGGGGTCAGCCGATGTGGGGCACGTGGTGGGTGTGGGATGCGCGCCTCACGTCCGAGCTGATCCTGTTGTTCCTGTACCTGGGATACATGGCGTTGCGTGCCTCGATCGAGGACCTGCAGCGCGCCGACCGCGCGAGCGCGGTGCTGGCGATTGTCGGCGTGATCAATGTGCCGATCATTCATTACTCGGTCGTCTGGTGGAACACCTTGCACCAGGCGCCGTCCGTGACAAAGATGGGCGCACCGACGATTTCCACCTCGATGCTGGTGCCGCTGCTGATGATGATCCTGGGCTTCACCTTGTTCTTTGCCGCCGTGCTGCTGATTCGCGTCCGTGGCGAGGTCCTGCGCCGCGAGCGCAGCGCGGTGTGGATACGCGAGGCCCTGAGCGCATGAACCTGGTCGAATTCATCAACATGGGGGGTTACGCGGCATTCGTGTGGCCGTCCTACGTCGTGGCGCTGGCGGTGCTGATCGGCAATGTCGTCGCGGCACGCGCCAGTCACCGGCGCGCAGTGGCCGAAGCGCTCCGGCGCGCGCAGGGAGCGAGCTCGTGACCCCGCGGCGCAAGCGGCTTTTCATCGTGCTCGCTATCCTGGCGGGCGTGAGCGTCGCGGCGGTGCTCGTGTTCCAGTCGTTCCGCGAGAACATGATGCTGTTCTACGACCCCTCGCAGGTGGTCGCAGGCGAGCCTCCCTCCGGGCGCGCATTCCGGTTGGGCGGCATGGTCACCGATGGCAGTGTTCAGCGCGCGCCGGGCAGCCTTGAGGTGCGCTTCGTCGTCACCGATTTCAGGCATAGCGTGCCCGTGTCCTACACCGGTGTATTGCCCGATTTGTTCCGCGAAGGGCAGGGCATCATTGCGCACGGGCGCCTTGCCGCGAACGGGCTGTTCGTGGCCGATGAAGTGCTCGCCAAGCACGACGAGAACTACATGCCTCCCGAAGTCGCCGAGTCGCTCAAGAACAAGCCGCCGAAACCGGAGACCACATGATCCCCGAGCTCGGTCACCTGGCATTGATCCTGGCGCTGTGCCTCGCTCTTGCGCAGGCGGGCTTCGGCCTCGCCGGCGCGCACTGGCGACGTGCCGACTGGATGGGTGTCGTGCGCCCTGCAGTCGCCGGGCAGTTCGTGTTCCTGGCACTCGCTTTCGGTTGCCTGGTCACGGCGTTCGTGCAACACGATTTCTCGGTCGCCTACGTCGCGCAGAATTCCAACTCGGCATTGCCCACGTATTACCGCGTCGCGGCTGTGTGGGGCGCGCATGAAGGCTCGCTCCTGCTCTGGATCGTGGTGCTCGCGATCTGGTCGCTCGCCGTGGCGGCTTTCAGCCGCGCCTTGCCGCAGCAGTTCCTGAGCCGCGTGCTGGGTGTGCTGGGGCTGGTGAGCGCGGGTTTCATGACCTTCACGCTCGCGACCTCGAATCCGTTCCTGCGATTGCAGCCGGCAGTGCCCGAAGGCAACGACCTCAATCCGCTGCTGCAGGACTTCGCGCTGACGGTGCATCCACCGATCCTGTACACGGGTTATGTCGGGTTCGCGGTCGCGTTCGCGTTCGCCTGTGCAGCGATGCTCGAGGGCCGGCTCGATCAGAGCTGGGCGCGTTGGACGCGACCCTGGACGACGGTGGCGTGGCTCTTTCTCACGGTCGGTATTTCGCTTGGCAGCTGGTGGGCGTATTACGAGCTCGGCTGGGGCGGCTGGTGGTTCTGGGATCCGGTCGAGAACGCCTCGTTCATGCCCTGGCTCGTCGGCACCGCGCTCATTCATTCGTTAGCCGTCACCGAGAAGCGCGGATTGTTCAAGAGCTGGACGCTGCTGCTCGCGATCTTCGCCTTTTCGCTGAGTCTCCTCGGCACGTTCCTCGTGCGCTCTGGCGTGCTGGTATCGGTGCACGCGTTCGCGTCCGATCCGGCTCGCGGCGTCTTCATCCTCGCATTCCTCACGCTCTGCATCGGCGGTGCCTTGGCGCTGTACGCGTGGCGCGCACCCAAGCTCGCCTCGACCGCGGGCTTCGAGCTCTGGTCGCGCGAGTCGTTCCTGCTCTTCAACAACGTGCTGCTGGTGATCGCCGCAGCGTTGATCCTGCTGGGCACGCTGTATCCGCTGTTCATGGATGCGCTCGACCTCGGCAAGATCTCTGTCGGACCGCCGTACTTCACCGGCGTGTTCCTGGTGCCGATGTTGCCGTTGCTGGCGCTGGTCAGCGTCGGCATGCACGCCTCGTGGAAGAGGGCGCGGCTCGCGGGGGTCAAGCGTCCGTTGCTGATTGCACTCGCGGTTGCGTTCACGATCGCTTTGCTGCTCACGATCCTGGCGTACGGGCGCATCGGCGTGCTCACAGTGGTGGGTCTCACCGCAGGACTGTGGCTCATATTTTCTGCGCTGCGCGAACCATTCTCGCGCCTGCGCCATGGCCAGACGCTTTCGGCGGCCGTGCTCGGCATGTCGATCGCTCATTTCGGCGTGGGACTCTTTACGATCGGTGTGACCGCGGTCGAGAGCTACAAGATCGAGCGGGACCTCGCGATGAAGCCCGGCGACTCGACTGAAGTGGCGGGTTATCGCTTCACGTTCGACGGCTTGCGGAAGCTCGCGGGGCCCAACTACGAGGCGGTCGAGGGGACGTTCCGGATTACGCAGGGTGAAGAGCAGATTGCGGTGCTCCATCCGCAGAAGCGTGTGTACCGGGTGCAGACCAGTCCGATGACGGAGGCCGGCATCTCCGTCGGTTGGACGCGCGATCTGTTCGTGGCACTGGGCGATGACCTGGGCAGCAACGCCTGGAGCGTGCGCGTGCAGTACAAGCCGCTCATTCGCTACATCTGGCTCGGCGCCTGGATCATGGCGCTCGGCGGCCTGATCGCGGTGACCGATCGCCGTTATCGCCTCAAGCATGTCACCGAGCAGGCGCCGGCCGCGGCCGCAGTGGCGCGAGAGTCGGGTTGATGTGGCGATTCCTGCTGCCGCTGGCAGTCCTTGCCGTCCTGGTGGTGTTCTTCTACCGCGGCTT
>DATIEU010000384.1:0-12822 GCA_035455565.1 Steroidobacteraceae bacterium
ATCGTCGGCGACAACGGCAACGGCATGCACGTGCACCAGTCGCTCGCCAAGGGCGGCAAGAACATTTTCGCCGGCGAGAAGTATGGCGGCCTCTCCGACGTCGCGCTCTACTACATCGGCGGCATCATCAAGCACGCCAAGGCGCTCAACGCCTTCACCAACCCTGGCACCAACAGCTACAAGCGCCTGGTGCCTGGTTTCGAAGCGCCGGTGATGCTGGCGTATTCGGCACGCAATCGCTCGGCCTCGATCCGCATTCCCTGGGTGCCGAACCCGAAGGGCCGGCGCATCGAAGTGCGTTTCCCCGATTCGATCGCGAACCCGTATCTCGCCTTCGCCGCCATGATGATGGCCGGCCTCGACGGCGTCCTGAACAAGATTCATCCAGGCGAGCCGCTGGACAAGGACCTCTACGATCTCGAGCCCGAGGAGGCGAAGCACATTCCCGAAGTGTGCTACTCGCTCGAGCAGGCGCTCGAATGTCTCGACAAGGACCGCACCTTCCTGAAAGCAGGCGGGGTGTTCACTGACGACCTGATCGATGCGTATGTGACGCTCAAGATGCAGGAGGTCACGCGCGTGCGCATGACCACGCACCCGGTGGAGATGGAGCTCTACTACAGCGTGTGACGCGAACGGCACCTTCGAAACGACGGTGGTGGCGGTGACTGTGATCACCGTCACCACCTTGCCCGGCATGCTTTTGTCTGCCACGGAAGTTAGGGCTATGCTCTCGGACCATGCGAACTGCCCTGATTCTGCTTGGTGTTTTGCTGGCTGCCGCGGCTTCCGCCACGACCTACAAGTGGGTGGACAGCAAGGGCGTCACGCACTACTCGGATCGCCCGCAGCCCGGCGCCGAGATCGTCGAATTGCAGAAGGCTCAGACCTTCCAGGCGCCCGCAGCGACGCCGGCGCAACGCCCCTCGTCGCGCAACCAGCAGGCGAGCGAGGCCGTGTCTTATCAACTCGACGTATGGAAGCCGGAGAACAACGAGACTTTCCAGAACACGGGCAATGTCGTGTCCGTGAAGCTGCGGCTCGAGCCCGACCTGCAGCAGGGGCACGCGATCTGGATCTACCTCGACGGCAAGCGCGTCGATGGCCTGCCGGCGAGCGGCTCGAGCTTCGATCTGACCGGCGTGCCCCGCGGGACGCACACGATGACGGTCGTGGTGGCCGACACGAGCGGCGCCTCGCTCGTGAGCAGTCCCACGATCACGTTCCATCTGCACCAGCCATCGCTCCTCGGACCCAACCGGGTCCGGCCGACTCCCCGCTGAGCTTTTCGCGGCCGCTGCGCGCGGCGCATCCGTATCGGTGACCCGCATGGCCGCCGAGCCGAGTCGTCATCCGTTCGCCGAGCGTAATAGTGCTGCCGACGTGCTCGACGCGCTCAATGCAGGCGTGCTGGTGCTCGACGAGGAGCTGCGTGTGCTCGAAGCGAATTCCGCCGCGCAGGATCTGCTCGGCGTGAGTGTCAACCAGGCTCGCGGTCGCCGCCTTTCCGAATGGCTCGGCGCGCCGCCGGAGTTCTGGAGCGTGCTCGAGCGCGCACTGGCGAACGCGGAAGCCTGCGCGCAGCGCGAAGTGATCCTGCAACCGCTGCTCGGCAACGGCGGCGAGCGTGTGGCGGACGTGAGCGTGACGCCCTTCGATGCCGCGCGTCCGGCGCGGCGCCTGGTGGTCGAAGTGAGCGATGCCACGCAACGGCAGCGCATCAGCCGCGAGACGGCGCTGCTCGCGCAACTCGGCGGCAGCCGCCTCATGGTTCGGCAGCTCGCGCACGAGATCAAGAATCCGCTCGGCGGCTTGCGCGGCGCGGCGCAGCTCCTCGAACGCCAGCTCAAGGGCGAATCGATGCGCGAGTACACCGAAGTGATCATCGGCGAGGCCGACCGCCTCGCCGCACTCGTGGATTCGATGCTCGGTCCCGGACGCCCGCCGCAGCGCGAGTCGCTCAACGTGCACGAGCTCTGCGAGCACGTCTATCACCTGATGCGCAGCGAAGCGCCCGCGAGCGTGCTGATCGAACGCGACTACGATCCGAGTCTTCCGGGCGCGGCGCTCGACCGCCACCAGATCATCCAGGCGATGCTCAACCTCGGTCGCAATGCCCTGCAGGCCGTGGGCACGCGCGGCCGCATCACGCTGCGCACGCGCGCGCTCACCAACCAGAGCATCGGTTCCGTGCGGCATCGGCTGGTCGCAAGCATTCAGATCGACGACGATGGCCCCGGCGTGCCGCCGGAGATTCGCGACACGCTGTTCTACCCATTGGTCACGGGGCGGCCCGACGGCACGGGCCTCGGCCTCGCGGTGGCGCAGGACCTGGTGATCCGCCACGGTGGCCTGATCGAGTTCGAGAGCCAGCCCGGGCGCACGCAGTTCATCATCCTGCTGCCGATCGAGAACGGTCATGAGCGTTAGCGCGGGCAAGCCACTCAAGGTCTGGCTGGTCGACGACGACGCCTCGATCCGCTGGGTGCTCGAGCGCGCGCTCAAGCAGAGCGGCATGGTGTCGCGCACCTTCGAGCAGGCGAACATCGCGCTCGAGGCGCTGCGCGCCGAGTCACCCGACGTCCTGATCACCGACATCCGCATGCCCGGACACAGCGGCATCGACCTGCTCAAGCAGATTCACGAATCCCGGCCGCGCTTGCCGGTGATCGTGATGACCGCCTATTCCGATCTCGACAGCGCGGTAGCGGCGTATCACAGCGGCGCATTCGAGTATCTGCCCAAGCCTTTCGACATCGATCACGCGCTCGACCTCGTGCGGCGGGCCGCGACCCAGGCGAGCGCGCGTCGCGACATCGAGGTCGAGCCGCGCGCGGTGCCGGAAATTCTGGGCCAGGCGCCGGCGATGCAACAGGTCTTCCGTGCCATCGGGCGCCTGTCGCGTTCCAGCATGACGGTGCTGATCACGGGCGAGTCGGGCACCGGCAAGGAGCTGGTCGCTCGCGCCCTGCACCGGCACAGCCCGCGCGCCGCGGGGCCGTTCATTGCGCTCAACACCTCGGCGATCGCGGCGGACTTGCTCGAGTCGGAGCTCTTCGGCCATGAGAAGGGTGCGTTCACCGGCGCGGATGCACTGCGCCGCGGGCGCTTCGAGCAGGCAGATGGCGGCACGCTCTTCCTCGACGAGATCGGAGACATGTCCGCGACCTTGCAGACGCGGCTGCTGCGCGTGCTCGCCGAGGGCGAGTTCTATCGTGTCGGCGGGCAGACACCCATCAAGGTCGACGTGCGCGTGATCGCCGCCACCCACCAGGATCTCGAAGCGCGCGTGGTGAGCGGCGCGTTCCGCGAGGATCTCCTGCATCGGCTCAACGTGATCCGCATCGAGATCCCGCCGTTACGCGCGCGTCGCGAAGACATCCCCGACCTGCTGCACCACTACCTCGGCGTTGCGGCACGCGAGCTGGGTGTCGAGCCCAAGACACTCGCGGCCGCGGCGGAGCAATTGCTGGTCGCGAGCGATTGGCCCGGCAACGTGCGCCAACTCGTCAATGCGTGCCGGCGGCTCACGGTGCTCGCACCGGGGCGCGAGATCAAAGTCGCGGACGTGCCCGCCGATCTCGGTGGCACACCGGCGCAGATCGCGGCGAGCAGTGATTGGACGCAGATGCTCGCGCATTGGGCCGAGCAGGCGTTGCAGGGTGGTTCGAGTCGGCTGTTGGATGAGGCGCTGCCGGAGCTCGAGCGCACCCTGATCCGTGCGGCGCTGGCGCGCGCCGACGGGCGGCGCCAGGACGCGGCGAAACTGCTCGGCTGGGGGCGCAACACGCTCACGCGCAAGATGCGCGAGCTCAACCTCGAATAGGGCCGGCCACGTCGCCGGACATTGCATGACGGATCCGCGTCGCAATCTCGTGGTCGAGCGCGCGTCGCCGCGCTTGCCCGCGGCGCGCGAGCTCATCGCGGAGCTCGACGACTACCTCAATCGCCTCTACGCAGCCGACCGTAACTACCTGCTCGATATTGAGGCGCTGTGCGCGCCGGAAATCGCGTTCTTCGTGGCGCGCCGCGACGATGAGATCGTGGCGTGCGGTGCTCTGCGCCGGCTCGATGACGCCTGCGCCGAGCTCAAGCGCATTTACGTGCGACCGCGCTTTCGCGGCCAGGGGCTGGGCCGTGCGATGCTGCTGGCTCTCGAGTCGCACGCACGCACGCTCGGCATTGAGCGACTGGTGCTCGAGACGGGTATCGATCAGCCCGAAGCGCTGGCGCTGTACGAGCGGCACCAGTACGCCAGGCGCGCACCCTATGGCGAATACCGCGACGAACCGACCAGCGTCTTCTTCGAGAAGCACCTCTAGTCGGAGTACTCATTTTTCCGCCAGGCGCGGGGCTCGTGCGGCGGCCCTTTCGGGGTCCGTTCGAGCAGGAAGCTGTAGTAGGGCGCGTGCGAATGGTGGCATTCTCGGCCCGCGAACCGCCCCGCGTGCATTTGCAGCTGGTCGCACGTCGCCATAATCCGGCCTCCGCGTCTCGCACCCCAGGACGTCCCATGAACGAGCTGTCGCAGCTGCTCGCCATCACCTTTCTCGGCAACTCGCTGCTGCGCTGGGGGCTCGCGCTGTTCGCATTCCTGGTGACCTTCACCCTGCTGCCGCTGCTGCGCGGCTACATCGCGACCCTGCGCAAGCGTCACGCGGGCGGCAAGCATGCGACGGCGGTCGAGGGGGCATCGCTCCTCGCCGACCGCACCAAGAGGTGGTTCCTCTGGGCCGTGGCGTTCTGGTTCGCGACGGTGCGGGTGCTCGGCATTCCGCCGAGAATCGAGCTCGGAATCAACCGGCTGATGATCGTCATGCTCGCACTGCAGGTGGGCATTTGGCTGTCTGCGGCGGTTGCGTTCCGCCTGCATCGTCGGCGCGGCGAATCGATCGATTCAGATCCCACCGGCGCGCTCGCGATCGTCAACTTCGTGGCGGCGATTGTCATCTGGTCGCTGGTCACGCTGGTCGCGCTCGACAACCTGGGTGTCAATGTCACGGCGCTGGTGGCGGGCCTCGGCATCGGCGGCATCGCCGTGGCGCTCGCGGTGCAGACCACGCTCTCGAACCTGCTGGGCTCGATCGCGATCGCACTCGACAAGCCCTTCGTCGTGGGAGACGTGATCACTGTCGACCAGGACACCGGCAAGGTGGAGAGAATCGGCATCGCCAGCACGCGAATTCGCAGCGTCAACGGCGAGCAGATCATCGTCTCGAACACGGATCTGCTCAAGGCGCGGGTGCGCAACTTCGGCCGCATGTACGAGCGGCGGGTGTTATTCACGACCGGAGTGGTGTACACGACGCCGCGCGAGGTGCTGCAGCGCATTCCGGGGATCATCGAGGCGGCCGTGCGCGCGCACGAGAAAGCGCGCTTCGAGCGCTGCCACTTCCTCGCCTACGGCGATTCGGCCTTGCAGTTCGAGACCGTCTACTTCGTGCTCGACGCGGATTACCTGCGGTATGCCAACATCCAGCAGGCCATCAACCTGCGCGTCCTGGAGGAGTTCGAGCGGCAAGGCATCGAGCTCGCGTACCGCACGCGCGTCACGCTCGCCACGTCGGCAACCGCGGACGACGAGGAGGACGACGGCAAGTCGTCCTCCCGATCGTGAGACGGCCGGATTATTTCAACAGCCCTTCGGCCTTGAGCGCTTCCTGCACTTTGGGCCGCGCCGCGACCCGCTCCAGGAACTTGCCGACTGCGGGCCACGCCGTCAGATCGACGTCGGTGAATTTCGCCCAGCTGAGCACCACGAACAGGTAGCTGTCGGCGATCGTGAACTGCTCGCCCACGAGGTAGTTGCGTCCTTCCAGCTGCTTCGCGATCCATTCGACGCGCTTCGCGATGTTGGCGCGCGCGTATTTCTTCACCTCGTCGGCCACGTCGGGCCGAAACAGCGGCGAGAAATTCTTGTGCAGCTCCGAGGTGATGAAATTGAGCCATTCCTGCACCTTGTAGCGCTCCCACGTGCCGTTGGGCGGCGCCAGCCCCGACTCGGGCTTGAGATCGGCGATGTATTGCGCGATCACCGGGCCCTCGGTCAACGTGCGGCCGTCATCGAGGACCAGCAGCGGCACGTAGCCCTTGGCATTGAGCTCGAGGAAATTGGCACCGCTCGCGGTCCGCTTGGTCTTGTTGTCGACCTTTTCGAGCTCGAACTTGAGGCCCGCTTCGCGCAGCGCGATATGCGGCGACAGCGAACAGGCGGCAGGTGAGTAATACAGTTTCATCGGAGACTCCTTGGAAAATTTCCTCTGCTGCGGGGGCGCCACTCTGCCCGGATCGATCGCGGCAATTAAGCGCCGCCCTGGCATGTGACTCGTGCCAGCGGGGAACAATTCCGCAGGGAGGCCGATCAGCCGGCGAGCGGCGTGTCCTCGGTGTCCCGGCCGATTTGCAGGGAGCCGACGAGCTCGGTCACGCTCTTCAGGCCATGCTGGCGCAGGTACGCGGTGATGCCGGCATTGATCTTCGGACACACGAGCGGGTCGTAGAACAGCGCAGTGCCGACGCCGACTGCCGTGGCGCCGGCGATCATGAACTCGATGGCATCGTCCGCAGTGGTGATGCCCCCCTGTCCGATGATGGGCACGCGCAACGGCCCGGCGACTTCATGGACCTGGTGAACCTTGAGCAGCGCGATCGGCTTGATCGCGGGGCCCGACAGCCCACCCTGGACATTGCCGATCACCGGCCGGCGCGTGCGCGCATCGATCGCCATGCCCATGATGGTGTTGATGACCGAGAGTGCATCGCTGCCCGCTTCGATGCAGCGGCGCGCATTCTCGCGGATGTCGGTCTGGTTGGGAGAGAGCTTGGTGATCAGCGGTTTGCGCGTCACCGCGCGACACGCTGCCACCACCCGCGCGCTCATCTCGGGATAATTGCCGAAGGCGACCCCGCCTTCCTTCACGTTGGGACAGGAAATGTTGATCTCGATGGCATCGATCGGCGAATCGTCGAACTGGCGCGTCACCTCGACGTATTCCTCGATCGTGGAACCGGAGACATTGGCGATGAAGCGCGTCTCGGAGAAGTCGAGCGCGGGAAGGATCCGTCGCACCACGTGCGTCGCTCCGGGATTCTGCAAGCCGATGGCGTTCAACATGCCCATCGGGGTTTCGCACACGCGATGCGGCGGATTGCCGAGACGCGGTGCGAGCGTCGTGCCCTTGAGCACGACCGCCCCGACCTCGCGATTGGAAAATCCTGCAACCCGCGTGTACTCCTCGCCGAAGCCGACGCATCCGGAGAGCAGCACGATCGGGGAACTGAACTTCAGCCCGAGGAAGTCGAGTGCGAGCGGTTCGTGAGCCGGGGCAGGCTGCGCAGACATGATCCACGTGATTCTATTCGAGCCTGAGATTCCGCCCAACACCGGCAACGTCATTCGCCTGTGCGCCAACACGGGCGCGACGCTGCACCTGGTGAAACCGCTGGGCTTCAAGCTGGACGCGCGCGCCGTGCGCCGCGCGGGCCTCGATTACCGTGCGCTCGCGAGCGTGCAGGTGCATGCGGATCTGCACGCGTGTCGCGCCGCGCTGCTCGAGGCGCGGATCTTTGCTATCGAGACGCAGGGTGCGCGCCTCTACAGCGACGTTCACTACCGCGCCGGCGACGCGTTGTTGTTCGGACCGGAGAGTCGCGGGCTGCCGGCAGAAGTTCTCGACGTGCTGGGCGCTGAGCAGGTGCTGCGGATTCCCATGGTCGGCGGCAATCGCAGCCTCAACCTGTCGAATTCGGTGGCGCTGGTGCTGTACGAGGCCTGGCGGCAGCTCGGTTTCGCAACGCCACCGTGAGAGGGATCAATCGCTTTCCGGTCGGAGCTCGCGCGCCATGAGTGCCTGCACGGCTTCCTTGACCGCCAACCGCTCGTAGAGCACGCGGTAGATCACCTCGCAGATCGGCATGTCGATACCTTCCTGACGGGCGAGCTGATGCACCGCTCGTGCTCCGTGCAGGCCTTCGACCACCTGGCCGATACCACGCTGCGCCTGCTCGACCGATTGGCCGGCAGCGATCGCCAGGCCGAAGCGACGATTGCGCGATTGATTGTCGGTGCAGGTGAGTACCAGGTCGCCGAGGCACGCGAGTCCCATGAAAGTCTCGCGCCGCGCACCGAGTGCTTCGCCGAGCCGCGTGATCTCGGCGAGGCCGCGCGCGATGAGCGCTATGCGGGTGTTGGCCCCGAACCCCATGCCGTCGGCGATCCCGACACCGATCGCGAGGACGTTCTTCACCGCACCACCGACTTCGACGCCAACGATGTCGGTCGAGGTGTAGGCGCGGAAGTTGTCCCCCGACAGCCGCTTCGCGATCGCTGTCGCGAAGGCTTCATCGGGCGACGCCACGGTCATGGCGGTCGGCAAGCCCGCGCCCACTTCCTTCGCGAACGTGGGACCCGAAAGCACCGCGATCGGCCATCCCTTTCCCAGTACTTCCTGCACCACCTGGTGCGGTAGCTTGCCGCTTTCCTGTTCCAGCCCCTTGGTGGCCCAGGCGATGCCCATGCCGTTGCGCAGCAGGGGCTTGAGCTGCTCGAGCACCGGACGCAAGGCCTGGCTCGGCACGGCGATCAGGACATCCTGCGAGCCGGCGATCGCGGCGCCAAGATCGGGTTCCGTGTGCAGCGAAGCCGGAAACCGCGCATCGGGGAGGTAGCGACGGTTGCAGCGTTCGCGCTCGAAGAGCGCGAGCTGCGCCGGGTCGCGACCCCAGAGGCGCACCGGTCTTCCGGAACGCGCGAACTGGATGGCGAGCGCCGTGCCCCAGGAGCCTGCGCCGAGCACCGCCATCATTTCGGTGCTCGCCATGCTTTTTGCCCCGGCAGTCATGGTCGGTGTGATCGTACGCCGGCCACGTCGGGTCGTGGCACCCGGGCGATCAGTTCGAGGGTGCCTGCGCGGTCGGCACGGCGCGCTCGAACAGCGCGTCGAAGTTCACCGGCGGCAGCAGGAACTGCGGAAAACCGCCCTGCGTGATGAGCTCGGAGCACGCGGCCCGCGCGTACGGGAACAGGACGCCCGGACAAACGCTGCCGATCACCTTCTTGAGATCCTCCGGCGAGCAGTTGCGGATCACGAACAGGCCCGCCTGCTTGAGCTCGACGATGTAGGCGACGTTGTCGCCCACCTTGGCTTCCACGGTGACGGTGAGCACCACTTCGCGCAGCTCCGGACTCAGCTCCGTGCTGGTGGTATTGAGGTTGAGCGCGAACTTGGGATTCCACTGCGCGGCCGGTATGCGTGGCCCGTTCGGCGCTTCGTAGGAGCAGTCCTTGAGGTAGATCTGCTGCAGAATCAGTTCGGCCCCAGCCGGCTGTGCCGGTGTGGCGGTGCTGCCTGGTGTGCTATCGGTCATGAGTTCTCCTGCTTCAACAACTGGTCCAGCTCGCCCGAACGCTCGAGCGCGTAAAGCTCTTCGAACCCGCCGACGTGTCGCGGGCCGATGAAGATCTGCGGCACGCTGCGCTTGCCGCTCCGGGTCACCATCTCGGCACGCGCCTCGGCATCGTCCACGTCGATCTCGCGAAATGCGATGCCCTTGCGCTCGAGCAGAGCGCGCGCGCGCGCGCAGAAGCCACACCACCCGGTCGAATACATAATCACTTCGGCGCTGCTCACTTCCTGGCTGCCGACTTGCCGGATTGGCCCGCACGTACCACCGGCAGGTTTTCCTGGAGCCACGCTGTGAGCCCGCCGCGCAGGTTGAAGGCCTTGCCGAAGCCGAGCCGGCGCAATTCGCGCGCCGCGGCACCGCCTTCGTTGCCCGTGTCGCAGTAAGCGACGATGGGCTTTTCCCGGTATTTCTTCAGTGTGTCGGCGCTGCCGGCGATGTCCTTGAGTGGCAGGTGGCGCGCTTCGCCGATGTGTCCGGCTTGGTACGGCTCATCGCCACGGACGTCGAGAACGAGCGCGCCCTGGTTCATGAGCCGGATGGCATCCTGCGGTCCGATGGCAGCGAAGCCTTGAACCCGCGCGCGGATCTCGGACACGATGACGACCACGAGCATTAATACCGCCGCTGCAACCAGGTACGGGTGGTTACCGGCAAATTCGATCAGTCGCTGCATCGACGCAAGGTGTCCGAGGTGCTTCGAAAAGGGCCGGGAAGTATAGCAAGGCGTCCGCGCCCCGGTTTCCCGGCGGGCGCGCAGTGGCTGCGGTCCGCCTCATTGGCCGCCGCCGTGCTGGTCGGCGCACTGGCGCATGCGGCCGATGAGCGCAAGACCGAGGCGGACCTCGACAAAGTACGCTCCGACATCGCGGAGCTGCAGAAATCGATTCGCACCGAGACGACCGAGCGCGATGCCCTGGCGGCGCGCTTGCGCGACGCCGAAGTCACCGTGGCCGGGGCTCGCAAGCGGCTCGATCAGTTGCGCGCCCAACGCCGCCAAAGCACGCAACGGCGCGCCGCGTTGCAGGCGCAACGCTCGTCAGTGGAGCAGACCCTGGCCGAAGAGCGGGAAGCACTCGCCGGGCAGCTGCGGGCCGCGTACACCATCGGTCGCGACGAACAGCTGAAGCTCCTCCTCAACCAGCAGGATCCCGCGCAGCTCGGACGCATGCTGGCCTACTACGGCTATTTCGGGCGCGCCCGGGCGGATCGCATCGCCGCCATCGATTCGCAGCTTGCCCGGCTCGTCGAGCTCGACGCCGAGCTCGTTGCCCAGGACGAGCAACTGGCAGCCCTCGAACAGGAAGCCCAGGTGCAACTCGACAACGTGCAGCGTGGCCGGCGGGATCGCGCCGCGGTGGTGAAGGAGCTCGACCAGGAGCTCAAGAATCGCCGCGTACAGCTCGCGCGCCTAAAGCGCGAGGAGTCGACCCTCGAGAACCTGCTCACGGACCTGCGGCGCGTGATGCAGGAATTCCCGGTCAACAGCGAGGAGCCGTTCGAGAAGCTCAAGGGCAAGCTCGCATGGCCGGTCCTGGGACGGCTGGTCGCGGACTTCGGGCAGAAGCGTTCGCCGGGGCTCAAGTGGAACGGCGTGCTGCTCGCTACGGAGCGCGGCAGCCAGGTGCGCGCGCTCTATTTCGGCCGCGTGATCTACGCCGACTGGCTCCCGGGCATGGGACTGCTGACGATCCTCGAGCACAGCGGCGGATATCTCAGCCTCTACGGGCACAATCAGCAGCTCTTCAAGGCCGTGGGCGACTGGGTGAGCCCCGGTGATGTGATCGCCACGGCCGGCGATTCGGGTGGCCGGAGTCGTCCGGAACTCTATTTCGAGATCCGCAAGGGGTCGACGCCGCTCAATCCGCACCAGTGGATCAAGAAGGCGCTGCCACGGGGCTGAAGGGCGTGCCGTGTGACGCCGCTCGCACTCCGTCGCCAACCGCACGACGTTAAGTCACATCGCACGGCCGCAGCGCTCTAGGAAGTTCTTCGTGGGTCATGCGTATGGCTCGATTGCCTCGCAATCTCCGTAACTTACGCGCGGTAATCTGTCGAATCGCCAACCGCGTCAAGGAACGCTCTTGCCCCGTTTTGAGATCGTGCGCGACGCATGTCGCCACCGGCAGCGCAGGGCTGCGGGCCGACATTTAGGGGAGTCATGCCCTCGAACAACAGCAGTGCCCCGCTCGGCAGATCGCTGGAGCCCTACGGTCAGCTCGTAAAGATGCTGATGCCCCGTGCGCTCAGCGTCGACGTGTTCGACGCCGACGGCACGCGGCGCTGGTCGAGCAGCGACGTACACAATGGCGATCTCCTCCCGATCGTCAACGAAGCCCTGCACGGCTCGGGCGGCACCGAGGAAGGATCCTTCCGCCAGCTCCCCGATGGCACGCCCATCTACCTCTTCCGCCTGTGCGACGACAACAATGACCTGGTCGCGGTGGTGTCGGTGAGTGCGCGCAACGACACACATGACATCCGCCCCTGGTCCTTCGTCCACAGTCTGCTGCGACCCGCGCTCGAGATCCTGCAGCGCGAGCTGAGCGCGGCCGCGAACATCGGGCAGCTCAGTCGCAACCTCGAAGTGCGCGACAAGGACCTCGACCTCCTGGTGGCGATCACGACCGAGGGCCAGCAGAGCGGCGAGGAGATCGAGGACGAAGCGGACGAGGTCCGCTGGATCGTGCAGCGGAGTATCGATCACCTCGCATGTCTTTTCGGCGCACTGGTGATCCCCGAAAAGGGCATCGCGATCTGCCGCGCGACGCCCGGCACGCCAGCCTCGCAGAGCACCGAAGTGCTGACGCGCACACATCGCCATCTGCTCACCTGGGTGCAGCTGCAGGGCAAGACGCTCGTCGTGAACAAGGTGGCGGCGAGCAGCAATCCCGAGGCGCTGCCCTACAAGATCCTGTGTTGCCCGGTGAAGAGCTCGAACCGTGTGGTCGGCTTCTTCGCGCTCTTCCGTACCGAGAACCTGGCGGACTTCGACCATCGCCACACGCGCATCGCGCGGCTCCTGGCGCGCAAGATCGCTGCCGTCCTGCAGGCAAACTACGACGGCGCCACGGGACTCCTGACGCGCGCCGCATTCGAGCGGCACGCGGAGAAGACCCTGAAGCGCGCCACCAGTGCCACACACAGCCTGGTGTACGCCGACATCGACCAGCTGCACGAGATCAACGAGAACTACGGCATGCACGTGGGCGATGCCGTGATCGCGCGGGTCGCCGACCTGGCCCGCCGCAGCGGTCACCCACGCGCCGTGGGTGCCCGCATTTCGGGCGACCGCTTCGCGCTGCTCCTGCCCGACTGCGAGCTCGAGAAGGGCGCGGAAGTGGCCCGCGGCCTGTGCGAGGGCGCGCGGCGCCTGCGCAGCGAGCAAGGCGATGAAGCGCCGGAAGTATCCTTGAGCAT
>DATIEU010000385.1:0-2325 GCA_035455565.1 Steroidobacteraceae bacterium
GGTCCACGCAGAGTTGCCGCACCCGCGGCAGCCATTTCTGGGGGTTTTCCAGGTCGCTGACATACGCAGATATCTCCGGGGAGATCCGGTCTGCCCCTTCTGCGCTGATGATCTCCTCTAGCAATCCAGGCGTGCCAGCGACATTGTGGAGAAATGCGTGCGCCAACTGCTCGATCGGAATGTTCTTCTTGTCCACGATCGTCATGGGCGCGCGCGGCTCGGCGGGCAGATCTTGCGTCAGCGCCGCACTTGCCGGCACCAATGCAAGTGAGCAGATGAGCGCCTTGTACATGGGGCGTCCTTGCGTTCTCGGCAGTGTACTCCCGCCTACTTGCCGATTCAGAAGCCCGTCAAGTTTGCGTCGGTGATCTCGCCGGGTGTCATTGCAAGAAACCCGCCCCAAGTTTCTGACATCCCTACAACCAGAGGACGTTGTCTAGTCCGGCAAGGGGCAATTTCGGCAGGCGCACCGGAATGTTCCCACGCAACACTTGGTTGTTCCAACAAAATGGTCGCACCCGCCAGAGGTTGTGCAAACTAGCTTGCATGTATTGCATGAGTTTGGTTGCTCGTCGCACCTCGGGCAAAGGATCTCGCAACCTTGGTCCGCGCCCCCAAGCGTAATCGCAGGCCATTCCACGTGACTTGGTGCGTCGCGATTACCGGATCCTGACTTGAACGGCTGATACAGTCCTGATTCAGTTGTCCGCGCCAAATCCGACCTCACCTTCGGTAGTGAACCGCGCCGGGTTTCCCGGAGACTCCTGACTTTGAGAGGATGGAGTCATGGGCACAACATCGAAGCGGTACCCGACCGAGTTTCGGGAGCGGGCGGTGCGGTTGGTGGCCGAGCAGCAAGGCCAGGGCGAGTCGCAGTGGAAGGCGATCGGCTCGGTGGCGAGCAAGCTGGGCTGCACGCACGAGGCGCTGCGGCGCTGGGTGCGCCGGGACGAGCGTGATCGCGGGACGCGGGCGGGCCTGGGCACGGCCGAGCGCGAGCGCCTGCGGGAGCTCGAGCGCGAGAACCGGCAACTGAAGCGCGCCAACGAGATCTTGCGCAAGGCGTCGGCTTTTTTCGCGCAGGCGGAGCTCGACCGCCCCGCGAAGTGATGGTGGCGTTCATCGACGCGCACCGTGGCGAGTACGGGGTCGAGCCGATCTGTGCCGAGTTGCCGATCGCCCCGTCCACGTACTACGAGACCAAGGCCCGTGAGCGTGATCCGGCGCGACTGCCGGCCCGGGTCCGGCGGGATCGGGAGCTCGAGCCTGAGATCCAGCGGGTATGGCACGAGAACTTCGACGTCTACGGTGCGCGCAAGACTTGGCGCCAGCTCAACCGCGAGGGGATCCGGGTGGCGCGCTGCACGGTCGGGCGCTTGATGCGCCGCCAGGGCCTGCGCGGCGTGGTGCGTGGTCGGCGCTTCAAGACCACGGTTCCGGATCAGCACGCGGCGCGGCCGGCGGACCTGGTGGCGCGCCAGTTCAGCGCCAGCCGACCGAACCAGCTGTGGGTGGCCGATTTCACCTACGTCGCCACCTGGCGCGGCTTTGTGTTCGTGGCGTTCGTGATCGACGTGTTCGCGCGCCGCATCGTGGGCTGGCGCGTCAGCAACTCGCTCAGGACCGAGCTGGTGCTCGACGCGCTGGAGCAGGCCGTGCACGATCGCGCCGATACGGATGGGCTCGTGCATCACAGCGATCGTGGCTGCCAGTACCTGTCGATCCGTTACAGCGAGCGGCTCGCCGAGTGCGGTATCGAGGCCTCGGTCGGCAGTCGCGGCGACTCGTACGACAATGCGCTCGCCGAGACCATCATCGGCCTGTTCAAGACCGAAGTCATCTGGCGCCGCGGTCCGTGGAAGAGCATCGAGGCGGTCGAACTCGCGACCCTGGTCTGGGTCGACTGGTTCAATCATCGACGTCTGCTCGAACCGATCGGCGATGTTCCGCCGGCCGAGTTCGAGCAAGCGTACCATCAGCAACAGGAGGCTCATGCCATCGCGGCCTGAGTCACACGCAACAGTCTCCGGAGATCCCGGCGCGGTTCAGAACATGTGGTGCATGGGCTTTGGGCAGGGAGGCGGCGGGCTGGTCATTTCCTGTGGGCCAAGTGCAAGCGGATACATCACGCCGAACATCATGACAGGAGACTACGACGGCGACGGATACGACGACCTCTACGTCACGGCATCGAGCAGCCCGTGGACTTGGCACGTGCTGCGCAGCACAGGAATCGGCATCACAGGCGCAGGGACCGCGATCAATACTGGCATCACCTATGGCAACACATCTGTTTGGCAGGTCGGCGACTTCACCGGTGATGGG
>DATIEU010000386.1:0-13150 GCA_035455565.1 Steroidobacteraceae bacterium
GTCGAACGTGGCCTCGCGATTCTCCTTCTGCCACTTGAGGTCCTGCGAGATCGCGCCCTGCACCAGGCTCACCGTCACGGGCTCGCCGGTGCGCTGCGTCCACTCGAGCTGCGAAAGCCACCAACCGCCCGCCCAGATCACGGCCAGCACCAGCACGGCCATCACGCGCGCACTGCCCGGCTCGCGCAAAGTCGCAATCAGGGCGCCGGCCGACATCACCACGAGCACGCTCACGCCATAGACGCCCACGAGGGGCGCATAACCGGCGAGCCATGAGTCGATCTGGCTGTAACCGAGTGCGAGCCACGGGAAGCCGCTCGCCACCCAGCCGCGCAACCATTCGACGGTCACCCACAGCGCCGGCACGGCGATGAGCCAGCGCATCAGCGGTGGCCCCGGCAACCAGCGCGCGACCATGTAACCGACGAGCGCGTGGTAGGCGCCCATGATCGCGACCAGCGCCAGCATCAGGACGATCGCCACCCAGAGCGGTGCCTGCCCGAAGACGTGGACGCTGGTGTAGAGCCAGTAAGTTCCCGCAAGGAAGGTTCCCGAGCCGAAGGCGAACCCGAGCCACGCCGCGCGGCGCGGCGTCGCCGTCTCCCACATCAGGAAGAGCGCGGCCAGGCACAGCACCGCGAGCGGGAAAACGCTGAACGGCGCGAACGCGGTCGAGAGCAGCGCGCCGAGCAGGAACGCGAACAGTGCGTCGAAGCGGCGCGTGGGACCTGGATCCTGGGCGCGCGCAAACAACTCGTCCAGGCGAGGCACCGAGTCCGGGTCTTGAGCGTGCCGATATCGCAATGATCAGCCGGAACGTTCGTCGGGACGCGGCGCAACGTCACGGGGCGTCGTGACGCGAAGGGTATCGATGCGCCGCCGGTCGGCCCGCTGCACGCGGAACTCGATGCCGTCCACCGTCACGCTCTCGCCGCGGCGCGGCAGGCGGCCGAGTTGGTGCGTGATCAGCCCGCCGATGGTGTCGAATTCCGCGTCCGGTAAGCGCGTGCCGAAGTAGTCGTTGAAATCCCCGATGCGCGTGAGCGCGCGCACCGCGAAGGCACGCGGGCCCTCGCGCCGGATGGGTTGATCCTCTTCCACGTCGTACTCGTCGTCGATCTCGCCCACGATCTGCTCGACCACGTCCTCGATCGTCACCAGCCCCGAAACACCACCGTACTCGTCCACCACGATCGCCATGTGATTGCGGCTGCCGCGGAATTCCTTGAGCAGCACGTTGACCCGCTTGCTCTCCGGCACGACCACCGCCGTGCGCAGGAACTCCTTGATGTCGAACTCCTCGGCGCTCTCGCCCTGGGCGAAAAAGCGCAACAGGTCCTTGGCGAGCAGGATGCCGAGCACCTGGTCGCGGTCCTCGCCGATCACCGGAAAGCGGGAATGGCCCGATTCGACCACCACCGGCAGCATCTGTTCCGGCGGGTCGTCCCGATGCAGCACCACCATCTGCGAGCGCGCCACCATGATGTCGCGCACCTGGGTGTCGGCCACCTCGAGCACGCCCTCGATCATGGAGAGTGCATCGGCATCGAGCACGCCGCGGCGGCGCGCCTCGCGCAGGCCTTCGACGAGCTGCGCGCGATCGCGCGGCTCGCCCTTCATGCTCTGTTTCACGCGGCGTAGCCACCGCCCGGTCGCGTTTGTCTGGTCGTCCGCCATGAATGCTGCCGCTACTGCGTGACCTCGTAAGGATCCGGGTAACCAAGATGGCCGAGCACCGCGCGCTCGCGCCGCTCCATGCGCTGCGCGTCGGCGTCGCGTTCGTGATCGTAGCCCCTGAGGTGGAGCGTCCCGTGCACGATCATGTGTGCCCAGTGTGCCGCGCGCGCTTTGCCCTGCTCGCGTGCTTCGCGTGCGATGACGGGTGCGCACACCACGAGATCGCCGAGCAGCCGCCGGCCGTCCGCCTCGCGCACCGTGGCATTGAACGACAGCACGTTGGTCGGCCGGTCGCGATGGCGGTACTGGCGATTGACGCGCCGGCTCTCGGCACGGCCGACGATGCGCACGCCCAGGCTCCAGGCGCCGCGATTGCGGCCGAGCGCAGCACGCACCCAGCGCGCGATCTGCTTGCGCGGCGGCACCCAGGGCTTGCGAGTGGCATAGCTCACGGCGATTTCAACGCTCACCAATCCGCACCCGGCCCTGTCACGATTTCTTATCCTCGTACGCCTGCACGATCCGTTGCACCAACGGGTGGCGCACCACGTCGCGTGCGGTGAAGAGTGTGAACGCGACACCCTCGACGCCTTTCAGGACCTCCATGACATGGTTCAGGCCCGAGGCGCGGTTGGCCGGGAGGTCGGTCTGCGTGATATCGCCCGTGACCACTGCCTTCGAGCCGAAGCCAATGCGCGTCAGGAACATCTTCATCTGCTCGATCGTGGTGTTCTGCGCTTCGTCGAGAATGATGAAGGCATCGTTGAGCGAGCGGCCGCGCATGAAAGCGAGCGGCGCGACCTCGATCACCGCGCGCTCCGTGAAGCGCGCCACGCGATCGAAGCCGAGCATCTCGTAGAGCGCGTCATACATCGGCCTGAGGTACGGGTCGACCTTTTGCGCCATGTCGCCCGGCAGGAATCCGAGGCGTTCTCCCGCCTCGACCGCCGGCCGCACCAGCACGATACGGCGCACGCGATCGGCATGCAGTGCCTCGACCGCGCAGGCCACCGCCAGATAAGTCTTACCGGTGCCCGCGGGACCGATGCCGAACGTCAGGTCGAAGTGCCGGATGTTGGCAAGGTATTGCTTCTGGTTGGGACCGCGGGCATGGATGCCGCCGCGGTGCGTGCGCACCGCGAGCTCGTCCTCCGGTGGCGCGGGTATGGCTGCACCGCTCATGCCGAGCTCGCGCAGCGACAGGTGCACACGCTCCGGCGTGACCTCGCCCGACTGCGTGAGCGCGAACAGTTCCTTCAGCACGTGCTCGGCGTCGGCGGCGGCACCGATCTCGCCGGAAACCTGGAACTGGTTGCCGCGGTGACGGATGTCCACGCTCAGGCTTTCCTCGATCTGGTGCAGGTGCTCATCGAGCGGGCCGCACAGCATCTGCAGCCGCGCGTTGTCGGCGGGCTCGAGCGCGAAGTCGCGGGTCGCTGGTTCGGACGCCAAGGGTCTCCTAGCTTGCGGCGCGCAATGGCTCGGCGCCGGCGGCGGGCGCGTTCGTCACCAGGCGTCCGCGCAGGCTGTTGGGCCGCGCCTCGGTGATGACCACGTCCGCGAAACGGTTGATGAGCTCTCCCGGCCCCTGGAAATTCACCCAGCGGTTGTTCTCGGTGCGCCCTGCCAGCTCGCGCGCGTTGCGCTTCGACGGGCGCTCCACCAGCACGCGCTGCACGCTCCCCAACATGCGCTCGCTGATGGCGTGCGCGTACGCGTTGATGCGCGCCTGCAATCGTTCGAGCCGCCGCTGCTTTTCCTCGACCGTCACGTCGTCCGGCAACGACGCCGCGGGTGTTCCGGGCCGCCGGCTATAGAGAAAACTGAAGGACTGATCGAAACCCACCTGCTCGATGAGCTCGAGCGTCGCCTGGAAGTCGCGCTCGGTCTCGCCCGGGAAACCTACTATGAAGTCGGAGCTCACGCAGATGTCGGGCCGCACCGCGCGCAGCTCGCGGATCTTCGCCTTGTACTCGAGTGCGGTATAGCCGCGCTTCATCTGCGCGAGGATCCGGTCGGAGCCGCATTGCACCGGCAGGTGCAGGTGGTTGGCGAGCTTCGGCACGTTCGCATACGCCTCGACCAGGCTCGAGTCGAATTCGGCCGGGTGCGAAGTGGTGAAGCGGATGCGTTCGATTGTCTCGATTTCACCAACGTAATGGATCAGCGTGGCGAGATCGACAACCGTGCCGTCGCTCATCGGTCCGGCATACGCATTCACGTTCTGGCCCAGCAGCGTCACCTCGCGCACGCCCTGCGCGGCCAGCGATTCGACTTCCGCCAGCACCTGGTCGAACGGCCGGCTGATTTCCTCGCCGCGCGTGTAGGGCACCACGCAGAAGGTGCAGTACTTGCTGCAGCCTTCCATGATCGACACGTAAGCGGTGGCACCTGCGGCGCGCGGCGCGGGCAGCGCGTCGAACTTCTCGATTTCCGGGAAGCTCACGTCCACGACGGAGCGGCCGTGCGCCTTGAGCTCGCGGATCATCTCGGGCAGCCGGTGCAGGGTTTGCGGTCCGAATACCAGGTCGACGAACGGGGCACGCGCCGTGATGCCCTCGCCTTCCTGGCTCGCCACACAACCGCCGACGCCGATGATCACGTGCGGGCGCCGTTCCTTGATGCGACGCCACTCGCCGAGCAGCGAGAACACCTTCTCCTGCGCCTTCTCGCGCACCGAGCACGTATTGACCAGCAGGACATCCGCCGTCTGCGGATCCTCGGTCAGCTCGAGCCCCTCGGCTGCGCGCAGCACGTCCGCCATGCGGGCGGAATCGTACTCATTCATCTGGCAACCGAAGGTTCTGACGAACAGCCGACCGGGCATTGGGCTCCTCTCGAGCGGGCGGCAAGGTTAGCGGTTCGGGATGAATAAATGAAGGCGCCCGGGCCGCCTCTGCGACCCGAGATACACCTAAAAATGCTTTAGTAACAGTAAGTTACGACAATACCGCTACTTTGCAGGCTTGCGGTAGAGGTGCACGAACCGATCGGTCTTGTGCTGCACCTGCTTGTTGAAGATCTCCGTGCCCAGGTTGTCCCCGGGATTGCGCAGCCCGTCGAAATGCCCGGCGAATTCGAAACCACGGCGCTCGATGTCGGAGCGCGCGAACGACTCTTCGATCCGGTGCAGGTACTGCGCATCGTCCTTGCCGGCGCCTGCCCGGGCGGCGTGATCCACGATCAGGAAGGCGCCACCAGGCTTGAGCGCCGTGTAGATCTGCTTCACGAACTTGTCGGCGTCGATCGCGGGCCAGCCGTTTTCGGGGTCGGCGTAGAAGAGATCGTGATAGGACATCACGATCCACACCTGGTCGAGCTTTCCCGTGCCGAGCCTGAGATCCTTGGGCTCGACCACCGAATGCTTCACGTTGGGCAGGCGATCGCCGGCGAGGTGTGCCTTGAGCTCCTTGGCGGCGTAGTCCTCATACGGTTTGTTGTTCACCAGCCAAACGGTCCCGTTCGGCCCTACCACGTAGCTGATCAGCTCGCTGTAGTAGCCGCCGCCACCGAAGACGTCGGCGATTTTCATGCCCGGCTGCACGCCGGCAAACGCCATCACTTCCGCGGGCTGTTCGCGCGCATCGCGCTCGCGGTCTTCCTTGCTGCGCGCGGGATTGGCGACCGCCTGGTCGTAGATCTTCGTGTCAGCGGCGCCGGCGGCAGCGAATACAGCCGCTGCGGACAGCGCCAGTACCGCCAGGTACAGCTTCTTCATTGAACCCCCTTCATGCCTGCTCAGCGCAGGTATCCCAGGCTTTCGAGTTTGACGATGATTTCGTTGGCCGCCATGTCCGGCGTGACTTCGCGCGTGTCGATGTCGATCTCCGGATGCGCGGGCACTTCGTAGACATCGCTGACGCCGGTAAATTCCTTGATCAGCCCGGCGCGGGCCTTGGAGTACAGGCCTTTGCGATCGCGCCGCTCGCAGACCTCGAGCGGCGTGGAGACATAAACCTCGATGAAGCCGCCGTAGGGCTCGACCATCTCGCGCACGCGGCGGCGCGTGTCGGCATAAGGCGCGATCGGTGCGCAGATCGCGATGCCGCCGTTCTTGACGATCTCGCTCGCCACGAAGCCGATGCGCAGGATGTTGAGATCGCGATGCTCGCGCGAGAACCCGAGCTCGCTCGAGAGGTGCTTGCGCACGATATCCCCGTCGAGCAGCGTCACGCGCCGCGCGCCGCGCTCGAGGAGGCGCACCAGCACCGCGTGCGCGAGCGTCGATTTGCCGGCGCCGGAGAGACCGGTGAAGAACACCGTGAAACCCTGCTGGTGCCGCGGCGGATGCGTGCGGCGCAGCTCCTCGACCACCTCCGGGTACGAGAACCACGGCGGGATGTCGGTGCCTTCCTGGAGCCGCCGGCGCAATTCCGAGCCGGAGATGGTGAGCACCGTCTGTCCCGGGCGCGCCTCGTCGATGGGCACGTACTTGTCGAGGTCCTGGACATAGACCATCTCGCGGAACGGCACCATCTCGATGCCGAGCTCCGACTGGAAACGGCGCATCAGCTCCTGCGCGTCGTAAGGACCGTAGAACTGCGTGCCGCGCGAGTCCTTGCCCGGGCCCGCGTGATCGCGGCCGACGATGAAGTGGCTGCAGCCGTAGTTGCGGCGAATGATGGCGTGCCACAGCGCCTCGCGCGGTCCCGCGAGCCGCATCGCGAGCGGCAGCAGGCTCAGTGCCGTGGTGTGCTCGGGATAGCGGTTGTAGATGTGCTCGTAGCAACGTACGCGCGTGTAGTGATCGACATCGCCGGGTCTGGTCATGCCGACGACCGGGTGCAGCAAGAGGTTCGACTCGGTCTGGTGGGCCGCGCGCAGGGTGAGCTCGCGGTGCGCGCGATGAATGGGGTTGCGGGTCTGGAACGCGACGACGCGCCGCCAGCCGAGCTTGCGAAAGCGCTCGCGCAATTCGCGCGGCGTATCGCGCAGGTGCCGGAAATCGTAGTGCGTGGGCGGCGCGACGCCGCGCAGCGGCCCGCCCACGTAGACCGGGTTGGTGCGGTTGAGCAGGTGATTGACGCCCGGATGGGTGATGTCATCGGTGCCGAAAACCGCGGTCGCTTCGAGGCGCCGGTCGGGTACCCAGATGTCCTTGACCTCGAGCACCGCGATCAGCACGCCCGTCGGGTCGCGCAACGCGAGCTGCACGCCCTCGCTCAGCCGGTCCGCGACCGCCTGCGTGACATCGAGCGTGATCGGGATTGGCCAGAGCGTGCCGTCGGCGAGGCGCATATCGCGCACCACCGGCTCGTACTCGCGGCGGCACATGAAACCGCCGAGCGGCGAGAACGCGCCGTTGAGCAGCAGCTCGATGTCGCACATCTGGCGCGCGGTCAGGTCCCACGACGGCCAGTCGCGCGATTGCGCCTTGACGGCGGCGGCGAGCGAGTCGATCAGGTAGAGCTCTCTGAGCTCTCCGCCATATGGCGCAATGAGATCGGTCATGAGGGGGACGGAGGCGTCCTGCCCTCAGAACGGAATGTCGTCGTCGAAATCCTCGGCCTGGCCGGCGCCCGCGGGCTCCTGCGCGCCGGTGCGCGCCGGTGTACGCGGCTCGGCGCCCGCTCCGCCACCGCCGCGGCTGCCGAGCATCTGCATGTCGTTGGCGACGATCTCGGTGGAATAGCGATCGTTGCCCTGCTTGTCCTGCCACTTGCGCGTGCGCAGCCGTCCTTCGATGTACACGTGCGAGCCCTTGCGCAGGTACTCGCCCGCCACCTCGGCGAGGCGCCCGAACAGCGCGACGTTGTGCCACTCGGTGCGTTCCTGCCATTCGTTGCTCTGCTTGTCCTTGTAGGCCTCGGTGGTGGCGATGCGCAGGTTGGCCACCGAGGTGCCGCTCGGCATCGACTTGGTATCCGGGTCCGCGCCCAGGTGACCGATGAGAATGACCTTGTTGATGCCGCGGGCCATGGAAGTCTCCGTATGGTGAGTGACTGGCTGGCGGGTCGCGATCTTCAAGCCGCGGGTCCCGCTCCGGGAGCGCCGTATTCTATTAGCCCGGCACCGCCACTGCACCCGCACCGGCGCCCGTCTTGAGCCAGAAATGGCTCCAGCGCTCGCAAAGCGCGGCCAGGGGGCGTTTTGCGCCGCACTTGACGGCACGGGTATAGTACCCGGCTGCCGTTCGCGGCCCGCAATCGCACTCCGAGCCATGGATTTCATCCGCATACGTGGCGCCCGCACGCACAACCTCCAGAACATCGACCTGGAATTGCCGCGCGACCGCCTGATCGTGCTCACCGGACTCTCCGGCTCGGGCAAGTCCTCGCTCGCCTTCGACACCATCTACGCCGAGGGCCAGCGGCGCTACGTTGAATCGCTCTCGGCCTACGCGCGCCAGTTCCTGTCGATGATGGACAAGCCCGACGTCGATACGATCGAGGGGCTCTCACCCGCGATCGCCATCGAGCAGAAGTCCACCTCGCACAACCCGCGGTCCACCGTCGGCACGGTGACGGAAATCTACGACTACCTGCGCCTGCTCTATGCACGTGCCGGCATCCCGTGTTGTCCCGATCATGGCCAGGAGCTCGCCGCGCAGACGGTGAGCCAGATGGTGGACCAGGTCTTGCGGCTGCCCGAGGGCACGGCACTCGCGCTGCTCGCGCCGGTGGTCACGGAGCGCAAGGGCGAACACGTGGAGCTCCTCGAGGAGCTGCGCGGCCAGGGCTTCGTGCGCGCGCGCATCGACGGGCGAATGGTCGAGCTCGACGATGCGCCCAGGCTCGACCTCAGGCGCAAGCACTCGATCGAAGTGGTGGTCGACCGCTTCAAGGTGCGCGCGGATCTGCACCAGCGCCTGGCGGAATCCTTCGAGATGGCGCTCAACGTCGGCGATGGCGTAGCGCGCGTCGCGTGGCTCGACGAGCCGGGTCGCGAGGAGCTCACGTTCTCCGACCGCATGGCCTGCTCGATCTGCGGCTACAGCCTCTCCGAGCTCGAGCCGCGTCTCTTCTCGTTCAACAACCCGGTGGGCGCGTGCGCCGCCTGCGACGGGCTCGGCGTCAAGCAGTTTTTCGATCCGCAACGCGTGGTCGGCCATCCGCATCTGGGTCTCGCGGGCGGCGCGGTGCGCGGCTGGGACCGGCGCAATGCCTACTACTTCCAGCTCATCCAGGCGCTCGCACGGCACTACGACTTCGACATCGAGACGCCGTGGAACGAGCTCAGTCCGAAAGTCCAGGACACGCTTCTGCACGGCAGCGGCAGCGAGCAGATCGAATTCCGTTACCTCGACGGCGCGGGCAAGACCATCAAGCGCCGTCACCGCTTCGAGGGCATCATTCCGAACCTCGAGCGGCGCTATCGCGAGACCGAGTCCGTGACGGTGCGCGAGGAGCTCGCCAAGTACCTGAGCAACCGCCCGTGCCCCGACTGCGAAGGCACGCGCCTCAATCGCGCGGCGCGCAACGTGTTCGTGGCGGAGCGGAGCCTTCCGCAGGTGACGCGCCTCTCCGTGGGCGCGGCGCTGGCGTTCTTCGCGGAGCTCGCGCTCGAGGGCTGGCGCGGCGAGGTGGCGGCGCGCATCGTGAAGGAAATCGCCGACCGGCTGCGGTTCCTGGCAAACGTGGGCCTGCAATACCTGACCCTCGATCGCAGCGCCGAGACGCTCTCGGGCGGCGAAGCGCAACGCATCCGTCTCGCGAGCCAGGTGGGCTCGGGGCTCGTGGGTGTGATGTACATCCTCGATGAGCCTTCGATCGGGCTGCACCAGCGGGACAACCAGCGGCTCCTGCAAACGCTCAAGCGTCTGCGCGATCTCGGCAACACGGTCATCGTGGTCGAGCACGACGAGGAAGCGATCCGCAGCGCCGACCATGTCGTCGACCTGGGACCCGGCGCCGGCATCCACGGCGGCCGCGTGGTGGCGCTTGGCACGCCGCACGAGATCGAATCGAACCCGGACTCGATTACCGGGCAGTACCTGTCAGGCCGCCAGCAGATCGCGGTGCCGCGACATCGCACGCTGAGCGATGGGCGGGTGTTGCGCGTGCTGGGCGCGACCGGCAACAACCTCAAGGGCGTCACCGCGGAGTTCCCGATCGGCCTCCTCACGTGTGTTACGGGTGTTTCGGGCTCCGGCAAGTCGACGCTGGTGAACGACACCTTGTATCGACACGTCGCGACGCGGCTCAACGACGCCACGCACGATGCCGCGCCTTGCGAGGCGATCGAGGGCCTCGAGCACATCGATCGCGTCATCGACATCGACCAGAGCCCGATCGGCCGCACGCCGCGCTCGAATCCCGCGACCTACACCGGGCTCTTCACGCCGATCCGCGAGCTTTTCGCCGCGGTGCCCGAGGCTCGCGCGCGAGGCTATGAAGCGGGCCGTTTCAGCTTCAACGTCAAGGGCGGGCGCTGCGAAGCCTGCCAGGGCGACGGCGTCATCAAGGTCGAGATGCACTTCCTGCCTGATGTCTATGTCGCCTGCGACGTCTGCAAGGGCCGCCGCTACAACCGCGAAACGCTCGAGATCCGCTACAAGGGCCGCAACATCCACGAAGTGCTCGAGATGACCGTCGAGGACGCGTTGCGCTTCTTCCAGAATGTCCCCGCAGTGGCCGGCAAGCTCGCGACGCTGGTCGATGTCGGGCTCTCCTATGTGCGGCTCGGCCAGAATGCGACTACGCTCTCGGGCGGCGAGGCGCAGCGCGTGAAACTCGCGCGGGAGCTCTCGAAGCGCGCCACCGGGCGCACGCTCTACATCCTCGATGAGCCGACCACCGGGCTGCACTTCCACGACATCGCGCAACTCCTGCGCGTGCTCGAGCGGCTGCGCGACGAAGGCAACACCGTCATCGTCATCGAGCACAACCTGGACGTGATCAAGACGGCCGACTGGATCGTCGACCTGGGACCGGAAGGCGGAGACGGCGGCGGCGAGATGGTGGCGGTGGGCACGCCCGAGGACGTTGCGGCGCACCCAGGCTCCTACACCGGCGAGTACCTGAGGAAGTCGCTCGCCGGCACCTCAGCCGGGGAAAAGCGGCTCGCTGTGGGCCGCTGAAGCCGGCCTACTTCCAGCAGGTGGTGATGGCCCCGGGGCCCGAGCCGCGCACGCCCGCTTCGTTGATCGTGAACGTCTGGCAGGGACCGTCCGAGGTCTGCCCGCCGGTCGCGCTCGCGGTGGCGGTGGCCGTGAAGGTGGTCGGCGTCGGGCGGTTGAGCACGATGTCGTAGTGTCCGTGCTCGGAAGTCGTCTTGAGCCCCAGGCCGCCCGGTGGCGCGGTCGTGAGCTGCGCGCCCGTCGCATACTGGCTGTTCTGCAGGAAGAACTTTTCCTGCATCTGGCGCAGCTGCAGGAGGGCGGCGGTGGCGTCGGCGCGCTGCGCCCGACGCACGTAGCCGCGATAGGAGGGCACGGCGATCGAGGCGATCACCGCCAGCACCGCGATGACCACCATCAGCTCGATCAACGTCACGCCACGGGCGCTCTTTTTCATCACGTCGCTCCTCATTGAGGACGCGGCGCCCTCGAGGCGCCGCGTTGTCATCAGTTCGCCCCACTCTCCAGCCAGAAGGTCTTCTGGCGGCTGTTGAAGTTGCGGCACGCACCCAGCACTTCGGCGCCCGACAAGCAGACCACCGGCGGGCACCGCGACGGATCAACCACGCACTTGCACTCCGGGCGCCCGTCATTCTGCGTGCAATCCTGGGGCGGCGGCGGGCCGTTGTCCGGGAAGAGGAACACCACTTCCGGAGCGATGCCGCCCTGGTTGAGGTTGGTGAAGCGGTCGTTCAACCCAAGGTTGCTGACGTCGCCGTCCTGCTCGATGACGGGCGCGGCGTCGAGAGCGCTCACCACGTAGACGCGGTTGGTGCCGGCGCCGGCCGCGGCGGAGCAGCTGTTGGCCGCATTCGCGCTCGGCATATAGGTCGTGAAGAAGACCTTGTTGTCGAGCGTGCGCGACTCGACCAGCACCTTCTCGCCCTCCCAGCCGTTCGGCAGGCGCAACTCCATCTTCCAGCCCGGCGCGGTATCGGACATCACCGGCGTCACGTTGGTGGTGACATCGACCAGCTGGTTGTCGCGCACCGGCACGATGGCGTTATACGCCGCCTGCGTGAGCTTGGTGAACGGATTGTAGTCGCGCACCGAATACATGCGGTCGCGGATCTCGGTGTTGAGCGGGTGGCCGCGGAAGCCCGAGCCCAGCGCGATGTTGAAGAACGAGGACTTGCCACGCCGCCGGATCAGGGCGACGTCCGGCGAGTTGTAGAAGCGGCGCGACTCGCTGCGGGGCCGCGGCGCCGCCAGTGGGGCCGCACCCAGGTCGGCGAGCATGCCGCCCGTCACCAGCGAGCCCACCGGCTGACCGTTGTAGATGTCGAAGCGGAAGATGCGCCCGCCGGTGTCGCTCGCGTACATGCGATCCGCATAGGTGTCACCGTCCAGGTCCATCACCGAGATGTTGCCCGGGATCGAATGGATCATCGACGCGAGATTGAGATTGCCGCCCGCATCGGTGGCGCTCCACAACAGGTTCCCGCTGACGGCGTCGATCATGTAGATCGCATTGCCGATGTTGTCGGTGTTGTAGTCGACGTTGTCCTGCGAGTTGTCGTAGCCGGCGCCGAACACCAGCACGAGCTTCTGCAGGTTCTGCGTGGCGCCGCTGATGTTGGCGCGGGTAAGCGTGGCCGCCGACCAGGTTTCGCCGAGCTTGCCAAGCTGCGCGGGTGAGCGCGTCCACAGGTAGCGCGGGTTGTCCTTGTCCGTCACTTCGATGGCGTAGTAGTTGCGGCCGCCGCGACCCATGCCGAAGTACAGGAACACCCGGTCGCCCATGCCAGGCTCGACAATGCCGTCCTGGTCGACGTCGAACTTGAGGAGGCGAACCTCGGCGTCGAGGCCGTAGTGCTTGTTCGCCGTCGGCGCGTCGTCGAAGAGGCCGAGCATGCCATTCAGGAGCTCGGGCGGGATGAAGGCCCAGCGCTCAATGCCCGTCGCCACGTCGATGGCGTGCAGATAGCCGTCGTTGTTCGGCGAGTACACGACTGCATCGTTGACGTTCGGTGAGGCATTGGTGCCGCCATAGATGACCACCGACGGCTTGCCATGCAGCGGATCGCCCATGTCGAGGCGCGCCTCGGTCAGGTTGCTGTCGGCGTCCAGGTCGAGAACGTCGGCACCGCGCATCCAGCCGATCAACTCATCGCGCGTCGGCTCGCCCGCGACGCCCGAGAGGCCGAGCATCGCACCGGTCACCGTCGCATTGCCGACCGTGATGGCGTTGGCCGCGTTGCTCAACAGAGCGGTGCCAAAGTACGAGTAGAGCTTGCGAGTGGCCGGGTTAACCGGCAGCCGGCTCGCCGCACCGCCGGCCGATGTGTTCGAACCATCGATGGCCGCTGACCAGAAGCTCTGCGCGGTGTCATAGAAGAAGCCGGTCGCCGGGTCCACCGCCGGGTCGCCATTGGCATCGACGATCTGGCCGTCGGTCAACCGATACTTCTTGAT
>DATIEU010000387.1:0-6373 GCA_035455565.1 Steroidobacteraceae bacterium
CGACGAACGACCTCGAACCGGGCGGTGACAACAACCAGCCCATGCCGACCGGCCCCAGGCTGACGCTGGCCGCCGTGCCGTTCACCCACTCGAGGTCGAGATCCGCGGTCACGACACCAGCGATCACGCGGCGAGCCTGCGGCTGCTTGCGAAAGAAGGGCACCGAATAGGTGACCATCCAGATGTCGCCGCCACCCGCATCGAAGTACGGCAGCGACCACACCGGCTGACCCGAATCGGCGGCCAGCCGATACCAGGGCAGATTCCGGTAGCCATAGCTATCGAGCGCGAGATCGGAATACGCGATCTCGTTTCCGTGGCGGTAGAAGTAGGGGGCGAACGGCCGCGCGCTGGCATCTTTGTCATTCACCTCGACAGCAATGGTCGAACCGTAAACTTCCGGCCACGCCGCGAGAATGCCGCGAATACGTTGCGGGAACTGCGACGGTGGTGGATCCACCTCCTCGAGTTGATAGGCCACCGTGCGCACTCCGCCCTCGATCGGACGAATGACTGCGTCGAGCCCGGCCGCGAGTCGCGCCGCCAGGTCATCGGCATCGCGTTCCGCGCCGGCTTCCAGGCGCTGCGCGGTGGCCTGGTAAGACATATAGAGAGCGCCGGCGTAGATCGGCATCACCACCGCCAGGATCCAGAACAGCATCCGGCCGCGAACGGTGCGAAAGCCTCTCGAGCGCGGCGATCCGGTGGCGACGTTCACGGGCGCACATGCTCCTACGGCAGCACTAGGCTGTCCATTGCGGCATCATGAGCACATGGCAGCAGATACTCCAAGCTTGCTGCGCGCGCGTACCACGCACGAGCATGCGCCCGTCGCGTCGATCGAATTGTTCTTCGATCTCGTCTTCGTCTTCGCAGTCACGCAACTGTCCCACAGCCTGCTCGAGCATCTCTCCTTCAGCGGTGCGATCCAGACGTTGATGCTCTTCCTCGCGGTGTGGTGGCTGTGGATCTTCACGGCGTGGGCCACGAACTGGCTCAACCCGGAGAAAATTCCGGTGCGCCTGCTGCTGCTCGCGCTGATGCTGGGCAGTCTCCTCCTCTCCTCCTCGATTCCGGAAGCATTCGACGAGAGGGGGCGGATGTTCGGCTGTGCGTTCGCGGCCATGCAGATTGGCCGCTCGCTCTTCGTGACGGCCGCGCTGCGCGGGCATAGCCCCGCGAACTATCGCAACTTTGTGCGCCTGACGATGTGGCTGGTGGCGTCCGGCTGCTTCTGGGTGTTTGGCGCCTTCAGCGAAGGCGACGAGCGTGTGACCTCGTGGGCGATCGCACTCGCGCTCGAGTACGCCGGTCCGTGGGTGTCGTTCTGGGTGCCCGGCCTCGGGCGCTCGAGCACGACGGACTGGGACATCGATGGCACGCACCTGGCCGAGCGCTGCGGCCTCTTCGTCATCATCGCCCTGGGCGAATCGATCCTGGTGACCGGTGCCGGCTTTGCGGAATTGAAATGGAACACGGCGACGATCACGGGTTTCCTGATCGCGTTCGTCGGCACTGTCGCCATGTGGTGGATGTATTTCGACACCGGCGCGATACGCGCGAGCCGCCGGATCGCGCGTTCCGCTGACCCGGGGAGGCAGGGCCGGCTGGCGTACACCTACATACACCTCCTGATCGTCGCCGGCATCATCGTGAGCGCGGTCGCCGACCACATCGTTCTCGAGCGACCAGGGGAAGCGGATGCAATCGAGCGGACGGCGATATTGAGCGGCACCGGCCTCTATCTCGCGGGCAACGCGCTGTTCAAGTGGGTGACGAACGATCGGCGCGCGCCGCCGTTGTCGCACCTGGCGGGCCTTGCGATGTTGCTGGCGCTGATCCCGTTCGCGGTCGCGGAATCGCCCTCCGCGCTTTCACTCGGGGCGGCGACGACGGGCGTCCTCGTCGTCGTGGCCGCCTGGGAATCCATGGCGTTGCGTCGGGCACCGTCGCCGACTCGGGCCGGCCTAACGTAGGTAGTGGAAAGCAGCGCTACCGCGTGTAGTAACCCACGCCGAGAACGAACTTTTCCACTTTCTTCAGGTAGGTGTGCTTCTTTTCGACCTTATTGGTTTCGTAGTTGAGCCACATGTACTCCACGTCGGCGTCGTCCTTGGTTGCGACCGCGTCCATGACCAGGACTCCAATGGGCTGACCGGAGGCATCTCTCGTGTCACGCAATGATGTACCGATGAGGCTCGGGGCCGCACTGTGCGCAAAGATGACGCCGTCCAGGTTGATGGCAAACACATAGAGCGGACCCTTGTGGAACTCGCCCTTGGGATCGTTGAACGCGCAGAACGCCGGGGCGACGCCGTTCTTATCGAAGTAGGTCACCGCCTTGTTGAGAAGCGCCTTGGCTTCTTCGGCGCCGGGGCTCTCCGCGGCCAGGCAAGAAGAACCTGCCGCGAGCATGAGAACAGCCGCGGCGCCGTAGAGCACTGATTGGGGTTTCATTGGAGTCCCTTTTTGGTTGCGAACCGAAGCCAAATGTCGGGCAGAGTGTGCCACGGCCAACCGGCCAGGCGCACTACAGCTTCGACTTGAAGAATTGCGCCAGGATCGAGTCTAGCGGTATGGGGAATGCTTGAAGGTGTAGTCGCCTATGACGCGCTCTTCGCCGGGGCTTACGGCGACAAGCCGAGCGCGATGCGTGGACACGCCCAGCTTCCGCAGTTCCGCGACGCTCGGCGCGAAGACCACCTTGCCTGACGCGGAATCGAAGGCGATATCTTCAAGACGGTGGCGCCAGCTTGCGCCCTCGATGATGAAATCGAGGCGACCCACGTCCTGGAGTGGCGCGTCAAGATGCGAAACGACTAGGTCATCATCCGGGGCGATCGTGCAGTTGACGCTGCCACCCGGCTGAATGTGGTACTCGCGTACGCGCATGCCCGCATCCTTCAGCTGCTGAACGAACCGCGCCGTGAGGATCGTCGTGCCCAGGCGGCCTTCCCGGAACTGCTGCCTGATGGCTTGCGTGAGGTTGACGAGATTGGCGATGCGGCCGCTGCACTCTGCGCAGCCGAAGAGGTGCTGCTCGAGCCTGGCTTCTGCAATCTCGTCCATTTCCCCGAGCCAATAGGCGAGCAGCTCCGGCAGCGGGACGGACGTTACGCATTGCAGTTCGCTCATGGCAACTCCCTGTCGTGATTCATACAGTCACGCAGATGCTGGATTCCGCGATGGCGAACCACGCGCACATTCGTTGCAGAGAGCCCCAGGGCGGCGCCGACAGTTTGGGCGGAATCGTCAGCGTAGAACGTCATCAGCAACACGGTGCGCTCGCGTTCCGGCAGGCTCTGCAGGCACTCGCCCAGTCGCTCCGTGTCGAGTGGTTCGGAGCCTTCGTCAACGAGCGCCGGCAGGTCGATGGGAAATGTGTCGAGTATGCGCTCGCGTCTCGCCGTATTGCGCCGCGAATCGACGATGCATTGGCGCGCCGTCCCCAGGACGAACGCCGCCAGTCGCTCGGCATCGCGCACGACGCCCGAGCGCAACTTCTGGAGGGTGATGATCAGTACGTCCTGGGCGAGATCCGCCGCAGCGGCCTCATTGCGTAGATGCCTGAGTCCATAGAGGCGGACGCGGGGTGCGAACCGCCGGCAGACCTCCGCTTCGGCTGCGGCATCGCGCTCGGGCGCGGCTGCCGCAATACGCTTTACGAGTGCCGAGTCCTCTTCTTCTGATAACGCTGACGGAGGCATCAGGCCAGCATAAAGGCTCGCCTTCGGGATCGAAACCGCCGGTGACCAGGCATTCATGACGATCATGTGTAACGACTGGGCCCTCTCGTTACACATAGGGCCATCACCCACGGGAGGCGAGCATGATCACCAACAGTCAGCACGGCACGAACATTCACGAAATCGCGGATGGCATCTTCCGTATCAACACCCCCGTCGCCCTCCCCGACGGGCCGGGCGCGTTCAATTTCAATCAATACCTCATCGTGGACGAGGCGCCCATGCTCTTTCACACGGGCCAGCGCCAACTCTTCCCGCTCGTGCGTGAAGCCATTGCCGCGGTGATGCCTGTAGAACAGCTGCGATACATCGGACTGTCGCACTTCGAAGCCGACGAATGCGGCGCCCTGAACGACTTCCTCGGCGTGGCGCCAGAAGCGGTTCCCGTCTGCAGCAAAATTGCCGCGATGGTGGCGATCAGTGACTTTGCAAACCGTGCTCCGAAGGCGTTGGCGGACGGCGAACAACTGGCGCTCGGGCGGCACACGGTGCGCTGGTTCGACACCCCGCACATGCCCCACGGCTGGGATTGTGGCTTGATAATGGATGTCCACACGCGCACGTTCTTCTGCGGCGACCTGTTCACACAGGGTGGACGCGGCGAGGTCGCGCTGACCGAGTCGGACATTCTCGGACCGAGCGAAGCGTTCCGTGCGCCGATGGACTACTTCGCTCACGCGCCACAGACTTCAGCCATCCTGGAAACGCTCGCTCGCGAGCGACCCACTACGCTCGCCTGCATGCACGGCAGTGCCTGGCGCGGCGACGGTGCACGTTTGCTTCGCGAGCTATCAGCCTCGCTCGCACGCACGCGAATGGCCGCCTCAACCGAGCCTTGAAAAATTTTCATGAGATGCCCCGCACGATGCCCTGAGCGAGGCGTGTATGCTGCGATTGCGCATCCACCAGCGCGCTGTTTGCAGGATTCTGAATGTTCTTCTCGGGTATCGGCACCGCCACGCCCCCGCGGCGTTATACCAAGGCGGATTGCTGGAACGCTTTCCTGGCATCGGACTGGTTTCTGCGTCTCGACCGCCGCTCCCATGCGCTGGCCGAGGCCGTCCTGCTGCGTGACAACGGGATCAGCGCCCGCCGCCTGGCGCTCGATTCCCTGGCGGAAGTATTCGCGATCGATCCGGACACCCTGCAGCGCCGGTTCACGACGCATGCGCCGGCGCTGGCGACGGAGGCTGCAGAGGCAGCGCTGCGCGACGCCGACATTGGCGCCCGACACATCGATGCCATCGTGGTCAGCACGTGTACGGGGTATCTCTGCCCGGGCCTCACGAGTTATCTGGCCGAGCGGCTGGGCTTGAACCCGGACGTGCAGGCTTTCGACCTGGTCGGCCAGGGTTGCGTCGCCGCCCTGCCCAACTTGCGGCTTGCCAATGCACTCATTGCCGGCGGTGCCGGCCAGCAGGTCCTGTCGGTGTGCGTCGAGGTGAGCAGCGCGGCCATGTACCTCGACAACGACCCGGGCGTCCTGGTCAGTGCATGCCTCTTCGGGGACGGCGCTGGCGCTGCGGTTCTGAGCGCGCAAGCGCCGAAGCACAAGCGATGCATCGAGTGGCGCAGCAGCAGCTCCGTACTCGAGCCCAGGCAGCGCGATGCTCTGCGCTTCGAGCAACGCGGCGGCATGTTACGCAACATCCTGACCCGCCCGGTGCCCACACTGGCAGCCGAGCATGCGCGCACCGTGCTCGACGCCGAGCTCACGCATGCGCGGCTGACAATTCCCGAGATCACCGCGTGGATCATGCATGCGGGCGGACGCGACGTTCTGCAGGCACTGCGCGAACGCATCGGGCTCTCGGTCGATGACTTGCGTTACAGCGCGGCGATCCTCGATGAATACGGCAACATGAGCAGCGCCTTCGTCTATTTCGTGCTCGAGCACGCGCTCGAGGACAATGCACCGCCGGGATGGTGGTGGATGTCAGCCTTCGGCGCGGGATTCAGCTGTCATGGCGCGCTGCTCGCAGTGGGTGCCCGCGAATGAGCAAGGGGATCCTGGCGCGCCGCGTGGAAGACGAAACCCTCGATCATCTTCCTGAAGACGATCCGCGCGCGATCCGCTCGCGGCGTGACCTGCGACGCATCAATCGCATCATGGGCAACGACTCGATCGTGGATTCACTGTTGAGCGGCGCGCTGGACCGTCCACCGTCGTACATCGCCGAGCTGGGTGCCGGCGATGGCTCACTGGCTCTGAGGCTCGCCCAGCGACGGGCGCGTGAATGGCCCGCAGTCAGGCTGACCCTGGTCGATCGGCAGGACCTCCTGAGTGTGCAAACACGCGCGGCCTTCGGGAATCTTGGCTGGAGCGTGCACGCTGCCGTCATGGATGTCTTCGCCTGGCTCGAACGCGACGATCATCCACGCTACGACGCCGTCATCGCGAATCTTTTTGTGCACCATTTCGAGGCCGATGCCCTGTCGCGCTTGTTCCGTGGAATCGCGCGGATCAGCGAATGTTTCATCGCGTGCGAGCCGCGGCGCGCGCAAGTCGCGCTGCTGGGCAGCCATCTGGTTGGCGCTGTCGGGGCCAACGCTGTAACGCGTCGCGACGCCGTGCTGAGTGTGCGCGCGGGATTTCGCGACCAGGAGCTTTCAGCGTGTTGGCCCGA
>DATIEU010000388.1:0-3337 GCA_035455565.1 Steroidobacteraceae bacterium
TGCGCGATGAGTTATTGGGGCGAGGCGATGACGTACATTCACCCGCTCTGGTCCGATCCACCCGATGCAGTCATGTTCGCCCGGGGCGAGGCCCTGGTAGGCGAGGCCAAGCGCCGCGGCGCGAAGACGGCGCGCGAGAACGCGTACATCGCCGCTGTCGAGGCGTACTACGACGTTGGGCGTGGCGGACTTGAGGCGAAGAATCTCGTTGCCTTCGACGGCGGCTGGCAGCGCGTTCATGAGCAGTTTCCGGAGGACCCGGAGGCGACCCTGTTCTACGCGCTCACGCAGATCGCGACCGCCGACCCCAACGACAAGACATTCGCCCGGCAGGCTCGCGCCGGTGAGCTTGCCGAGAAGATCCTGGCGCAGTACCCCAACCATCCGGGGGCGCATCACTACGTGATCCACGCGTACGACTATCCCCCGCTCGCCGAACGCGCGCTCGCGGTGGCGCGCAAATACAGTGCCGTGGCGCCGGAAGTACCGCATGCGCTGCACATGCCGAGCCACATCTACACGCGGCTCGGACTCTGGGACGAGTCGATCAGCGCCAACGAGCGTTCGGCGGCGGCCGGCGTCGCGCACGCGGAGCCGGGCAAAGTCTCAAACCATTTCCTGCACGCGCTCGACTACCTCGCCTACGCGCATCTGCAACGCGCTGAGGATGCGGAGGCCGAGAAGATCCTCGTCAGCATCGCTCCGCTCAAGGGCCCGTACACGATCCAACCCGCCTCGCCCTACACGCTGGCGGGCGTTCCGGCGCGGCTGGCGCTCGAACGACAGCAGTGGGCGAGGGCCGCAAAGCTCGAGCCGCGCACGCCTGCCGATTACCCCTGGGACAGTGTGCCGGCGATCGAGGCGATCACGTACTTCGCGCGAGCGCTCGGTGCGGCGCGCAGCGGCGATGCGGCAGCTTCACGCACTGCGCTGGCAAGACTGGAAGTGCTGCGCGAGGCCGCGGCGAAGACTTCGCCGTATTGGGCGAAACAGGTTGAGATCCAGCGATTGTCGGCGCTCGCGTGGCTGACTTACGCGCAGGGCGACGGCGCGGCGGGACTCAAGACCATGCAGGATGCCGCGGCTCTCGAAGCGACGACCGAGAAGCATCCGGTGACACCGGGCGAAGTGCTGCCGGCGCGTGAGCTTCTGGGCGACATGCTTCTCGAGCTCCGGCGCAACGAGGAGGCGGTGTTGGCGTACAAGCAAACGCTCGAGCGTCGTCCTGGGCGCTTCAATAGTTTATTCGGAGCAGGTCGCGCCTCCGAGCAGGCCGGCAACCCGGATGAAGCCGAGCTCTACTACCGCAGACTCACCGAGCAGTGCCCGAACGGTGATGCGTCACGCGAGCGTCTGCAGCAGGCGAGAACGTTTCTAAGCGAGCGACGCAATGCGGTAGCGAGTCAGAAGCCAGCGCAGTGATGGGGGCTTCCACGGCTCGCGCAGCGCCGCTTTGTCATGTGTACGCGGCGCAGGCGAAACTTTCGACAATTTTGTGAAAAGGTTTCACACCGCCCCGACGACCCGGGGTCTGACTCCAGTGCTGTGAGGTGCGAGCGGTGGTTAACCCACCGCTCGCGGTCCCAGGGAGCGATCTCAGTACTTCTTCTCTTCCTTGCCGCTCGACATCTTCTTGTATTCCGAGCTGCTGATCTTGCCGTCTTTGTCGGTATCGAGCTCGGCGAATTTCGCTGACAACGTCGCGTCGGCCTTGGCCTCGTCCTGGCTCACTGAGCCGTCGCCGTTCGCATCGAGGGACGCGAAGTCACCGCCCGTGCCGCCGGTGGCAGCTGGGTCTTGCGCAAATGCGCCCATCGAGGCCAGCAGTGCGGCCAGGGCCGCTGTCTTGATCAATCCTTTCATGATGGTGCTCCTGTAGGTCAATGAAGCGCCAGCAGCCTGAAGACGCCACCGGCGGCCAAAACCATGCAGAGCTTGTGCCAATGCTGGTTTGCGGCGTCGCCGCGGCGACATCGATCAACCCGGGTGATGGCGGGGCACTCTCGATCCAGCTTCTCGATAACGGCGACGCCAGCGCCACCGCGGTGAGCGCCACACTCGGCTTCTTATAGGCTTGAGATACATCGGTAAGCGAGGTATCTTTCTAAGCGATGTCTGCCAGATCTAGCGAGAGCCTCGCGGTCGAGCGCTGGGAAGTGCAGGTGCGCAAAGGTGTGCTGGAGTTCGTGGTGCTGGCCGCGCTCTGGTCGGGACGCCTCTACGGACTCGAGTTGATCCGCCTGCTCGAGGGCAGCGCGCAGCTCGCGGTGCCGGAAGGAACGCTTTACCCGTTGTTGAATCGTCTGCGCGTCGATGGCCAGGTGGCCGCGGAATGGGTGGAAGCCGAAGCGGGTCACCCACGCAAGTACTACAAGCTGACGGCCGAGGGGCGCCGCCGCGTCGTGCACATGGCGCGGTTCTGGCGGGGGTTCACCGCCGGTATCGACGAGGTCCTGGTGCCGGTCCTCGCGGAGCGCAAGCGATGAATACAGATCTGTCCAGCGAGCGCGAGATGGAAAGCTATCTCAAACAGCTGCGCACCTCGTTGCGTGCGCTGCCGGCCGATCAGGTCGAGGATATCGTGCGCGAGATTCGCAGCCACCTGATCGATAGCGCCGGAACGAGTGCGGCGGGCGATGGACGGCAGGTGAACGAGGCAATCGCCCGCCTGGGCGATCCGGCCGCCCTCGCGAGTGCGTATGTGATGGATCACCTCGCGCTGAACGCTCAGGCAACTCGTTCTCCGCTACTGCTGCTGCGACTTGTCTCCCTTTGGGCGACGCGCAGTTTCGAGGGCATCGTTGCGCTGGTTCTCGCGGTGCTCGGTTATGCGATCGCACTGATCGGCCTGGGTTGCGCACTCGTCAAGCCCTTCACACCCGACCGCATCGGCCTCTGGGTCGAGCACGTACCTCCGGACGATTACTCCTTCCAGCTCGGCCGCGTTGCCATGCCACCCAGCGACGCGCATGAGTTGCTGGGCTGGTACATCATTCCACTCGGTCTGATCGTCGGTGCCCTGGCGTTCACGGCAACGACTCGCTACCTGCTCGCAAAAGTTCGCAAGTACCGCAGGACGCGCAGCGGCGACATTTCCGGGGCGCTGGCTTCCAGCCGTTCCTGACCCCGATGGTGGTGGATCCCGCGGCGTTGCAGGAGTCGCGATCGGGCACGATGACTCCGATCGAGAGCGATGCGCGCATCGGGGCGCTCGATGCAGTTCGTGGGTTTGCGTTACTCGGCATCCTCTGGGCCAACGTCCGGCAGATGTTCCTGCCGTTTGATGCCGGTAGCTATGCGGTGGCCCTGGGTGGCAGCGAGCGCCTGGCGTGGCTCG
>DATIEU010000389.1:0-4620 GCA_035455565.1 Steroidobacteraceae bacterium
GGCTCGGCGTCCAGCAGTCATCTCCGCGCGAATCCGATCGGCGTCCTGCACCGTGCGGAGGCTGTGGATACCTTCCAGATCGCCACCCAGAATCGAGACGCGTCGGTTGCGCCCGCCCGTCGTGATCAGCAGCGCATCGAACGACACCCGACGATGATCCTCGAGCTCCACAAACCGTGCTGACGCATCGATGCGCGTCGCGCGCATCCCGAAGATGGTCTGGATGCGGTGTTCCGTATAGAACGCGGATGGCCGCACCAGCGCCTTCTCGAACGGTACGTCGCCGCGCAGATAGCCTTTGGAGAGTGGCGGCCGCTCGTACGGCGGCTCCGGCTCGGCGCCGATCAGCGTCACGGCCCCGTTGGGGCTCTCTTCGCATAGCGTGATGGCCGCCGTGGCGCCGGCCAGGCTCGCCCCGACGATCACGTACCGCCGGGCCATCACACCTCGACTTGCAGCGCGTCGCCCTCGACTCGGGTACGGTACGTCTTGACCGGCCGTGTCGCCGGAGGCGCGAGCACGTTCCCCGTCCGCAGGTCGAACTCGGAGCCATGGCAAGTGCACGTCAGCGTTGTGCCGGCCAGTTCTCCTTCTTCCGTCAGTGAACACTCCTCATGTGTGCACGCGTCATCACACGCGTAATAGGCGCCGTCGACGTTGGCGATTGCGATCCGTGTACCGCGCACGTCGACGGCCACGACGCTACCCACCGGTATCTCGTTCGTCTTGATCGTTGTCACAAATTCTGCCGCCATCGCGCAGTCCCTCCTCGAGCGCCAGTATACGGTCGGCACAATCGCACTTAGTCAGATGGAGGCGAACGTTGGCGAACGTTGGCCTGACGATCAACTCATCCGCCGAATCGGTGTCCTGTTCTGTACGAGACAGGGTCCGCTGACTTCTGCCCCAACCACCCGCGTCGCTTTACGAACGGCAACCACGACGGTCGCCCTTCCTGCCGCCTCACCATCAGCATAGTTCCTGCCGACTCACAGCGACTTCAGAAATTCGACCAGGTCGGCTTTCTGTTCGGCTGAGAGATTGAGCGCGAACAGCTGATCATAGTGGTTGACCACTGCCAGAAGATTCGGCGCGCTCCCGTCATGGAAATACGGCGCATGCTGCCAAAGGCCCCGCAGCGGCGTGGTCCGGTATTGTCGGGTGGCGGTTCGTGTGGCATACGCCGGATCCGTACCGACCTCGGATGGATCGTGCAGGAACGGCACCGTGGGGGTAGGACCACTCAGCACGTCCGTAAGATTGGGCGACTGGTGACAAGACGCGCATCCAGCCTCGTTGCGGAACAGGTGTTTCCCACGCCGTGCAGCTTCCTTGTTGAAACTGCCTCCCGGCGGTTCAGGGGTACGCAGACTCAGTTGATAGTCGAGCAGCGCCGGGAGCTTCGGCGTCACTCGATCGGGCGTCTGCGTGATGAAGAGGCCGATCCGCGGATCGTGGAACGTGCCGTGCCCACCCATCTGCCCCACCCCCACATAGCTGTTCCAATACGAGATGGGCCCATCCGCACTGAAGGTCTCGAAGCCCACGCCTTTCAAGCCGTAGATCGGCGGGATCACGATCGGCACCGAAGGCGTGTTCAGCGACAGGAGATTCGTGCCATCGAAGGCATGGTGACGGGGATCATATTTACCTGGGCCCCAGGCGCTGAACTCAGCCTTGGTGGGCGCATCCAGCGTCGGCGAGAGCGCCACGATCGCCCCAACATTTAAGTCGGTGTTCGCCCATCCGTCCAGCCGCCGACCGATTCCCGGCGCGAAGGAATTGTCGACTGAGGAATGACAAAGGGCGCAGGTGATGCCGACACTGGTGAGTTGCCCCAGATCGTTCACCGTGCCCTGGACCCCGACGACCGCGTTCAGGCGTAGCAATTCGACGGTCACCGCAGGGTCCGTCAGGTCGACCTCACCCGCGCGCAACGCGACCGTGACTGCTCGCGGCAACGCCTCGACATCGACCTTGAGGCCCACGGCCAACGCGGTCGCCGGCGGCACCGTCGCGATGACGTCGTGCATCCGCAACACGTTGGTCCACAATTGCTCGTCGCCGAACGTGTCGTAGCGGAAGATGGCTTGCCCGTTTCGAGGGTTCCGGTCGTTGTCGCCGACCCGCCCGCGCCGCCCGGGATCATCTCCAGAGCCAGCACTAAGCCGCCGTGCGGTGATCGCAGGACTCAATCCTGTCGCCGCGAAACCCAACGTGACAGCGAATACGATTGACGCGGCAGCGATAAGTCGCATGTCTGCTCCTTCCAAACCTCGGCCCGTGATCGTGAACAGTGCAAGAGCGATGACTAGGCAGTTTTGCCCCAGGGTGCACTCCGGGCGTCCGCGCGAGCGTTACCAAACCCGTCGGCTGACTGGCGTGCCTCGGTCAACCGTGCCAGAGCGTAGGCCGCGATAGCCATCACCACGTCTCGCACCGCGATGTCGAAGTACTGACCGGTCGATACGAGGTTGAGGCTGATGCCGGTGAGCCATGCCATGGCGACGTACGAGCCGAGGCGTGTCCACGCCGTGAGCACCGCGATGCCGACCAGCATTTCGACAATCCCTACGATCCCCAGAAAGGCAGACACGGAGATTGGCAGGACGCGCTCCGCCAACGGGCTGACGTATGCGCTCCAATTGGTGAGGATGTTGAAGAACTTGTCGAGTCCGGCAAGAAACGCAGTCAGCCCCAGACCGATCCGGAGCGCCCACCACGCCGACTCGAGATGTCTGTTCAAACCCATGTGCTAACCTCCAACTGATACAGAGTGGGGTCGGCCAAAAAGGTGACAACCCTTCGAGGACGGATGCTGCGTAACCTTTCGGGTTGTGCGCACTCTCTGTATTGGGGGAGACCGCAACGCGTTTGTCCTGTGAGCGATCTCGCTGACATTGCCGGTCGGGGGCGTCAAGGGAGGTCCGGATGGAGGCGGAAGACTGCCGCACATGTGCCTGCCGGGAGCAAGGCCAGGCGCTGTCCGATGCTGAGGTGGTCCGGCGCGTACGAGACGGTGAGACCGTTCTGTTCGAGATCCTGATGCGCCGGTACAACCAGCGCCTGTACCGCGTCGCGAGGACGATTCTCAGAGACGACGGCGAAGCCGAAGATGTGATGCAGCAGGCGTATGTGAACGCTTACGTGCACCTCCACCAGTTTGCTGGCAGAGCGTCGTTTTCAACCTGGCTGACCAAGATTGCCGTATACGAGGCGCTCGCCCGTGCGCAACGCCGAGGCGCGACCGAATCTCGCGCGGTCGAGTCCGGTGAAGACACCATGGCCAACATCCACGCAAGCACGCCAACTCCGGAACACCAAGCCTTCGCCACCGAGCTCAAGAGCCTGCTCGAGTCGGCAATCGACGGCCTGCCGGAACGCCATCGCCTCGTGTTCACGCTCAGAGAAATCGAAGGGTTGAGCACGGCCGAAACGGCGGAGTGTCTCGGTATCAGCGAGGAGAATGTCAAGACCCGTCTTCACCGAGCGCGGACCCTGCTTCGTGATGATCTCTTCGCGCGAACCGGCGCGGCGACGTCGGGGGCCTTTCAATTTCATCTGTCCCGCTGCAATCGCGTGGTGACCGGTGTCTTGGAAAAGATCAACGCCGCAGGCGCTGGCCGCAGAGTCGATGCCGCGATTTAGGAATCGATGCAACGGTTCGAGTAACGGTGAAACGTCGGGCGGTCAGCGCAGTTCGGACCGATCCCCTTGCCGGAGCGCATTCCCAGTGGCAGGACTGCCGGCTTCGCTCCGTGCGACTCATCCCGTTGCGAGCCCTGAGCTCCAGTTGCGTCGGCGTCATCGCGGCCAGGGCGAATGGCGCGCCTGACGTGGATCGATGGCTGGAGTGGTCGGGCGCCAGACTCCCCGTGCGAGAGCGCGGATTATGCCGGATGTCCGGAATCCGTCCCGTTGGTCACAGGGCTGCTGGTCTTACACTGTCCGGGTTGCTCGTGCTCCTGGGCCTGGTGAGGGCGGCTCTTGACGTACAGCTCCTTGCCATCGTTCCACAGGCTCAGGGTCGGCCACAGATGTTCAAAACGCTTCCAGTTCAAGTCCGTACTTCGGTTGAAGACTGCTGCCCTTACCACTGAGTCAAACCCCTTCCGGTTTGCTCGGACCGTGCACTACGATGTGACGCAGATCTCGCGTTTGGTGGAACGACGTCCATGAGTCTGCTTCCAGAAGCGCCGCTTCCCGATTCCTTTCCGCCGTACAAGGCGTTTCAGCGGCACTTTGGCTTCGTGCCGGCGCTCTTCCGCGCCCAGAGTCTGCTTCCGCGGGTGATCGAAGCCGAGGCGCAGATCGCGGATGCGGTCCTGCTGGCACCTGGGGCCCTGACGCGCGTGCAGAAAGAAACAATCCTGCTGACGCTGGCCGCACGGCATCGGAACTCGTACTGCGTCGCCGCACATCGCCATTTCCTGCGCGAGCTCGGCGTACCCGCTGACCGCGTCGATACGCTTCCGCGCAACTACCATGATGCTGACCTCCCTGCGGCGGACGTGGCGCTCTTGGATTTTGCTCTCACGCTCGGCAGCAGGCCGGACGCCACCACCCGAGGCGACATCGAGGCGCTCCGCAGGCACGCGCTGAATGACGAGCAGATTCTGG
>DATIEU010000390.1:0-10345 GCA_035455565.1 Steroidobacteraceae bacterium
CGTGCGCCTGGCGAGCATCGACCACGCGATGTGGTTTCATCGCGATGTGAAAGTCGATGACTGGTTGCTCTATGCGATCGACAGCCCGAGTGCTTCGGGCGCGCGAGGTCTCGCCCGCGGCAGCATTTTTGCGCGTGACGGCACGCTGGTCGCGAGCACCGGCCAGGAAGGCCTGATCCGCGTGTTGCCGCCGGGCGCCTGAGCAAACCATGTGGCGCGCATTGCTGTTCTTTGCCCTGGCACTTGGCGTCGTGCTCGGCGGATTGTTTCTACTGCGCCGCACCGCCAATACGCCAATACCAAAGCTGCCGCGCGACCCGCAGCCGCGCAACGAAGACCAGGACAAGGAAAAGGACGAGGACGAGAACGGCTGGTGAGTCGGCCCGAGTGCGCCGGTCAGCGCAGCGAAAGATCCATGCGCACCAGCCCGCCGTCGCTGGTTGCGGGCTCGCCGGTGATCACGAACACGCGCGCCGGCTCGATCTCGCCGCTCGCGAGCAGCAGGTTCTGCACCACCTGTGCGCGTTGCCGGCCCAGGTCGGCGAGTGCGGTATCCGGGACAGCGACCTTCGGCATTACGACGTCCTGCAGCGCGGTGATTTCGAACTCGAGATCCTCGGCCTTGGGCCGCTTCTTGCGATTCGCCTGCGCTTCTTCCTCGGTGATGATCTGCTGCTGCAAGGCGAACTCATTGAGCAGCCGGTAGTACTCGTTGCGATCCGCAAGCACCGAGGCGTCGAGCGTATCGACGGGTTTGCGCTTGGCCACGAGCTCACGCCGCTTGACGGCAACGAGATGCTCATCGAGCGCGCCCTTTTGCAGCACCGGGCTATCGAGCTCCGGAATGGAGGCCATCGGGATCTCGAGCTCGAGGCTGGGCCGCTCCTTCAGGGCTTTCGATACGGACTCGATACGTGCGCTGCTCTCGCCCTGCAATTCCGTGGCTCCCGGCGCGAAGGTGAGCTGGTTCACCTGTTCGCCGCCGCCGAAGAGACTGCCGATCAGCGCGAAGGGCGCGGTGACGATCTTGGTGACCGTGTTGACCACGACCTTCCAGATGAGCGGTCCCAGGCGGAACTTCGGATCGTCGAGGCTGCCGGTCACGGGCAGGTCGAGGTCGATGACGCCGTTGCGATCCTTGAGCAGCGACACAGCGAGCTTGACCGGCAACGAGGTCGCGTCCTTGCTCGCGACGCGCTCACCGAGCTCGAGCTGGTTGAGCACCACTTTGTGTTGCGCGTTGAGCTGGCGATCCTCGACCTTGTAGACGAACACCACCGAGAGCTTGCCCTTCTCGATGCGATAGCCCGCGAACTTGCCGGAATAGGGCGTGAAGGTCGTGAGCTCCATGTTGTCGAACGCGAGCTTGAGATCGGTGAACGTGTCGGCGCTCAGATAATTGACCTCGCCCTCGATCGTGACCGGTGCGTAGGCATCGACCTTGCCGTTGAGCTTGACCTTGGCGCGCGAGTCGGGCTTCGAGGAGAGGCCGCTGATGGTTCCTGAGAGTTCCTGGATGCCGGTGGCGAAATTCGGGAAGGGGGCGAGCGAATAGTCCGCGAAGTTCGCGGACCCCTTGTCGATGCGAATGAGCCCGATGCGCGAATCGAGCGGCTTCTCCGACTCCTTCGCAGGCGCTGCCGGCGCGGTAGCGGGCGTTTCGCCGCCCGCGGCCGCGCGCGTCCGCTGCGGGTTCAGCACCTCGCTGACGTTGACCGTGCCATCGGAAGCGATGATCACGCGCGCATACGGGCGCCGCGCCGCGACTTCCTTGATCACGAGCCGGGAGCGCGCTTGGTCATACTCCAGCCCGGTCACGCGCAAATCGTCCCAGCGGATGAAATCCTCCTCCAGCGCGTTATCGATGGTGTGCAGCTTGGTGGAATCGACGTTGCCCGTGAACCTCACCTGCAGCGTGTTGTCCGGCGGCGCGGGGATCAGCTCGAGTTTGCCCTTGCCGCCGACCTTTCCGGACGTGAGTGTCATGTCCGTGACGCGGCCGATGTAGGGCTGAAAGCCGCGCAGGTCGAGGTCCTTGAGCTCGACATCGACGGTCGTCGCGTCGTTGTTGAGATCGACTGTGCCATTCGCCTTCAGCTCGCCGGAATCGTCGATGCCGACGTGCAGGTCGAGACCGATCGGCTTGGCAAGTGTCGATTCGTAATCCGTAATCTTGACGTCGACGGGAGCGAACTTGATCGGCACGACGGGCTCGATGCTGCGATCCTCGAACGCCACTTCGACGCCCGATGTTTCGATGAGCGGCAAGGCGATGAGCCAGTCGCCACCTGACGCGCTGCCGCTCGCAGGTTCCGGCGACCGGGCTGCCGCGGGCTCGGCGCTGCTTTCGGCAACTGCCGGCGCTTCGGTGTCCGCGGGCTCGTCGGTGCCGCCCAGCACCCGCGGGAGGCTGAAAGTTCCATCCTTGTCGATCCACGCCTGGATGCGCCCGCCAGTCACGCTGATCGAGGCGATCGAAGTGCGCGCATCGGCAACGTTGGTGCGCGCGTCGCGGATGACGAGCTCATCGATCTTGATGTCATCGACCTCGGCACCCTTGGCGCGCACGATGAGATCACTTACCCCGATTTGCTCGGCCACCACCTCGAGGTCGATCGGATCGCGCGCGAGCGAGAACTTATAATTGCCGGTGAGCTCGAGAGTGCCAGCCGGTACTTCGAAGCCAACGGAGTCGCGGATGTAGTCCCAGACCGTCTGCGCCTGGACATTGGTGAGCGTGAACTTGCCTTCCGAGCTCACGGGGTTGGCGTTGAGCGTGCCGCGCCAGTAGAGTTTCTCACCGAGCGTCGCCTCGGCATCGAGCATGTAGAAGTTGGCACCCGCGCCGGTCGTGCTGAAATCGCGCAGCACGAAAGTGATTGGCTTGAGCGAGCTCTGGAACTCGGTCGAACGGCTGTGATCCTCGAAATCGATGCGGCCGATATTGACCGCGAAGGTCCCGATGAAGAGCCGCGGCACCTCCGCCGGCTCGGACTCAGCCGGTTCAGGTTCCGCGGGCGCCTGCGACTTGGCGAGATCGGCGAGATTCAGCTTCCCATCGGGGCGCACGACCGCCAGCGCGGAGGGCTGGTCGAGCGTGATCGCCTTGAAGGAGTACGCGCGACGCAGGATCGACATCAACTCGAAGTCGATGTGCAGGCGCTTGAAGCCGAGGAGCGGCCTGCCGTCCGTGTCCGGCATCGAGAAGTCCTCGATCTCGAGCACGAAGGTGTACGGGTTGAAGCGGACTTTCCCGACCTGGGCCTGGCGGTCGTAGGCTTCGGCGACCGTGCCGACGAGCTGGCTGCGCACGATGCGCGGCACGAGCAGGAAGCCCAGGAGCGTGTAGGCGACCAGAACTCCGGCCACGATCGCCCAGAACGTCCAGCGGGTGAAGATGCGGGGTAAGAACTTCATGGCGATCCGGAGACTGACTGTGTGGCGGGGACACCGGGGGCGGCAATATCACCTTGGTGCAAGGGCCCTGCCTGATACGCGAGCGGCCTCCCACTCGGTCCTGGAGATGGCGAGCAGGTGACAATCGCGCCACTGGTTGCGGACTTTGCGCAGCCGGCGCAGCGTCGCCTCCCACCGGAGGCCGGTTTTTTCCAGCACGCGGATCGAGGCGAGATTGCGCACATCAACTGTCGAGCTGATGCGGGTGAGCCCCAGCTCGGCGAAGCCGGCATTCACCAGTAACGCGGCGATCTCCGAGGCGAGGCCCTGGCGCCAGACGCGCCGGGCGAGCAGATAACCGAGATCCGCTTCACCGGGCGCGAGATAAGTGAGCGTGCAAGCCCCGATCAGCGTGCCGCCCGCGCGCTCGGTCACCGCGAGCTCCCAGGCGCTGCGCGGCCGCTCGCGCTGAAATCCGAGCACCTGCTCGAGATAGTCCTCGACTTCGCTGCGATTGCGCGGCGAATGCAACATGTAACGCGTGACGCGCGGATCGCCCAGCACTTCGCAGAGCATTTCGAGGTCGGCAGCGACGAACTCGCGGATCTCGAGCCGCGAGCTCGCGAGCGGCAACGCCAGCCGGCGTGAACGCGGAAAACGCCTGCCGAGGTCTGGCTTGACCGCACCGCTCATGGAGGCATCCGTTCAGGACGTCGGCCTCGGCTCACTGCCCACGAGATCCTGCACCGTGGCATCGAGCAACGCGTTGAAGCGGGACGCTTCCTCGATCATCAGGAAGTGTCCGGCGCCGGGCATGAGCTTCACGCGGAACGTAGGCGCATGCAGCCGGATGCGGTCGAGGTCGGTCGGCAGGCGGTCCGAGTTGATGGCGATGATCGGAACATTGACGTCGCCGAGCGCCGCGGCGTAGTTCATGTTGTTCATGCCGATCATCGCGCCGACACCGATGCCTGGAGGCTCGGAAGCCATGTCATCGGCAATGCGCCGCACCAGGTTGGGATCCGAAGTGGCCTTGAAGAAGCGCTGGGTCACGTTCTCGCGCGTGGTCGCGGCGAAGTCGCGTCGATAGGGTTCGAGGCGCTGCTCGAGCTCGCGTTCGCTCAAGGGTGGCAGGCCGATGTTAGTAAAGGTATCGACGCCGATGATGCCAATCACGCGCCCTCGCAGCCGGCGCGCCGCTTCGAGGGCCACCGGGCCGCCCATCGAATGCCCCACCAGCACGAGCTGATCGTTCAGGAGCCGGCTCGCGACTGCCGCGACGTCGGCGCCGAAGGCGGGAATCGACCAGTCGCCGCGCGCGGTGCCCGACTCGCCGTGACCGGCGAGGTCGAGCGTCACCAGCGTGTAGCGCGTCTTGAGCGCATCGAGTTGCTGATCCCAGTAGCTGCTGTCACAGGACCAGCAGTGGATGAAGATGAGCGCGGGTTCGCCGTTACCGTAGATGCGATAACGGATTGGCACGCCGTCCTCGGAAGCGATCGTGAGCGGCGCGCCATCCTGCGCGGGCGCGACTTCCTGCGCGGGAGCGGGTTGCTTCGCGCCATCGCGCGAGCACGCGGCGACCAACAGCGTGGCGGCGACCACGGCGAGGAGGGCGCCGATCCGGCCGGCAGAACGGCAACGAACTGGTGAAGTCATCGCGGGATGCACACTCGCAGCGGTGAATCGGCGATCGCGTTGCAAATTGTTGTGTGGTCCGTCGATCGTCAGCCGCTTAAGGCCGCACGGATTCTTGCACACTTTTCAAAGAGCGACACGCGGCGAGGGCGCGCCGGCCGTGCACAAGACTTTCACGAGTGTTTGCGTCCCGCGCTTACGGCTTGCGGGATCAGGCGGGTAGGCGAAGGGGAGCGGCTCAGCCGCGCGGCTGGCCGGCTCGATTCAGCGCGAACTCGATCGGGATCAGCACGTAGACGCGCTGGGCGAGGCCATTGGCGATGTACGGCTTGAAGAGGGCCCGCGCCACGGCGTCGCGCGCCGCGTTGTCGAGACGCTGGTGACCGCTCGATTCGTGAATGCTCAACTGCTGCGCCTTGCCGCTTTCATCCACCAGCACGCGCAGCACCACCATTCCCTGTTCGCGCAGGCGACGCGAAGCTGACGGGTATCCGGGCTGCGGCGCCACGGCGTATTCGACTTCCGAGACGAGCGGTGGCATGCCAGCGGCGGTGGGCCCGGCAGGCGGCGCAGGTTGTGTGATCACGGTGATCGCCGTGCTCTCCTCGCGCTCATCCAGCTCGATCGACACGATGGGTGGCTCGGCATCCACGCGCGGCGCTTCGAGCTTTACCGGCGGCGGCGGGAGCTCCACAGCGGCAACCGCTTCAGGGATCAGCATGACCTGCAGAGGAGGGGGGCTGATGCCGCTCAGAAATTCGCCGTTGGCATTCGCGAGCGCGTAGATCGCGACGACGTGCAGACCCAGCACGGCACCGGCCGCGACCGCTCGACGCAGCGAGCCGCCATGCAGACACGCAGCGCTATCTCGTACTGGCGAAGTCATGACTTGCGAATGCGAATGACTCTCATTTATATTATGCCTCCGGACTCGTTTTTGAGCAAGCCCGCGAGCCTTTTCGGCAGCCAGCCAGCTCCACCAGCGAACAAACCACGAGAGGAGTGGCAGTTATGTCGAGTCAGCGGAACCGGCGATTGGCCCGGGTCGCAGCAGCAGTCCTGATGGCGCTCTATGGCACCGCCGAGGCACAGGACACGCCAGCCCAGGAGTCGAGCCCGAGAACGCTCCCCAAGGTGCGCGTCGAGGCCGCCGCGGAGGGCTATGCAACCGCGGCCATCAGCACCCCGACCAAGACCGAAACGCCGCTCCTGGAAGTTCCGCAATCGATCAGCGTGATCACGCACGAGCAGATCCAGGACCAGGCCATGCAGAGCCTCACCGACGTGATCCGCTACGCACCGGGCGTGGGAGCGGCGCAGGGTGAGGGCAATCGCGACAACCCGATCTTCCGCGGCAACGCGAGCACCGCCGACCTGTTCGTCGACGGCATCCGTGACGACGTCGAGTATTTCCGCGATCTCTACAACGTCGAGCGTGTCGAGGTGCTCAAGGGCCCGAACGGCATGATGTTCGGCCGCGGCGCCGTCGGCGGCCTGGTCAATCGCGTGACGCGCTGGGCGAATCGCGAAGAAGTGCATGAAGCAACGCTGCAGGTGTATTCCGAAGGTGGCGGCCGCGCGACGGCTGACTTCGGCACGGCGATCGGCGATTCGCTGGGGCTGCGGGTAACCGGGCTCTACGAAGATTCCGACAGCTATCGTGATGACGTTACCTTCGAGCGCATGGGCGTCAATCCGACCCTGTCTTTCGCGCTCGGCGACAACGCGACGCTGCGCCTGGGTTACGAGTACTACGATTACGATCGCACCGCCGATCGCGGCATTCCTTCTTTCAACGGCGCGCCGAGCGCCTCGGAGCCGGAGACCTTTTTCGGCGACCCGCACCAGAGCACGACGGCGGCAACCGTCAATGCGGCAACCGCGGTTTTCGAATACCGCTTCTCCAGCGGTGCGTCGCTCACAAATCGCACGCGCTGGGCCGACTACGACAAGGACTATTGGAACGTATACGCGGTGACGCCAGTGACGGGCGACGTGGTCGGCATCGAGGCCTACGGGCAGGTGAACAAGCGCGAGAACCTGTTCAACCAGACGGACCTGGTGCTCGACTTTCAGACGGGCAGCGTCGGGCATACGTTCCTGGTGGGCATGGAGCTCGGCACGCAGGATTCCGACAATCGCCGCGACAACGGCCTGTTCGACTTCGGCGGCGGCGCGCCGCCGGTGACGGTGCCGGCCTCCAACGACCAGCGCGTCTACGTGCCGTTCGGTAATCCGCGCACGACTTTTCCCGTTACGTTCGCGCACGTACCGACCGCGTCAAGCCCGGCTCCTGCCTTCAATCACATCGAGACCACGCAGGCCGCGTTCTACCTGCAGGACCAGATCAAGTTCACGCCGCACTGGCAGGCGATCGTCGGCGTGCGTTACGACAATCTCGATATCGAGTTCGACAACCTCAATCCACCCACGGTCACCTCGCCCGCACGGATCGAGACCAGGGACGACCTGATCTCGCCACGCGCCGGGCTCATCTACCAGCCCATTGAGACGATGTCGTTCTACGCGAGCTATTCGATGGCGACGCTGCCGCGCGCGGGGGCGCAGATGACCAGCCTCACACCCACCAATGAGGCCTTCGATCCCGAGGAGTGGGAGAACAGCGAAGTCGGCGTGAAGTGGGACATTCGCCCGGATCTCTCGGCCACCCTCGCGCTCTATCAGCTCGATCGCACCAATGTCATCGCGCCCGATCCCAACAATCCGACGCAGTCGATCCTGGTCGATGGCCAGCGAACCCGCGGCGTCGAGCTCGGGCTGACCGGTCGGATCACCGAGGCGTGGAGCATCGCCGGGGGCTACGCCTATCAGGACGCGGAGATCACGGAGACGCAATCTGCGGCGGTGCTGGATGGCGCGCGCGTCGGCCAGGTGCCCGAGAACACCTTTTCGCTGTGGAATCGCTACGACTTCACGCCCAACTGGGGCGTCGGATTGGGCGTCATCTATTCGGACGAACAGTTCGTGGCGGTCGAGAACGTGCTGACGCCGGCGAGCAATGTGACTCTTCCCGATTACACGCGCGTCGATGCGGCGCTCTATTGGACCGTCACGCCGCGGCTGCGGCTGCAGGCCAACGTGGAGAATCTCCTCGACGAGGAGTACTTCCCCAACGCCCACAACAACAACAACATCACGCCGGGCTCGCCGCTCGCGGCGCGCGTGTCGGTGGTGACCAACTTCTGACGGTAGAGTTGCCCTAGGGTGCCGGAGCGGCGTCCAGCACCTTGCCCGGGTTCAGAATGCCGCGCGGGTCGAGCGTGCGCTTGATGTCGCGCATGAGCTCGAGCGCGGTCGCATCCTTGTAGCGGCGCAGTTCCGTGAGCTTGAGCTGCCCGATGCCGTGCTCGGCGCTGAAGCTGCCCCCGTAGAGTGCAGCGAGATCGTGGATCGCCCGATGCGCGGCATCCGCGCGCGCCAGGAAATCATCCGTCTTCGCCTCGGGTCGCTGCTGGATGTTGAAGTGAAGGTTACCGTCGCCCAGATGTCCGTAGGCGATGAGCTGTCCTTCGGGCACGTGCGCCGCGATCCATTGGCTGCCACGCTCGATGAACTCCGCGATCGATGAGATCGGCACGGACACATCGTGCTTGATGCTCGCGCCGGCATGGCGTTGCGCCTCGGGGACGGTCTCGCGCATCCGCCAGAGCGATTCGCGCTGGCGCGCGCTCGACGCGATCGCGGCATCGATGACCTGAGCGCGCGTAGCCGCCTCGGCCAGTGCGCCCTCGAGTGCTTCCGCCAATCCGCTGCCGGTGCGCGAGGACGTGAGCTCGATCAGCACGTACCACTCGTGGGCTTGCGCAAAGGGATCGCTCACGCCGGAGATGTGCCGGCTGGTGAGCTCGACCGCGAGCCGCGGGATCAACTCGAACGTGGTCACCGCATCGCCACTCGCGGCGCGCAGTACCGCGAGGAGCTCGACCGCCGCCTTGGGATTGGCGACTGCGGCGATGGCGGTGGCGTATTCCACAGGCTTCGGAAAGAGCTTGAGGCAGGCGGCGGTGATGATGCCGAGCGTGCCCTCGCTGCCGATGAAGAGATGCCGCAGATCGTAGCCGGTGTTGTCCTTGCGCAAGCTCTTCAGGCCATCGAGAACGCGACCATCCGCCAGCACCACCTCGAGGCCGAGCACGAGGTCGCGCACCATGCCGTAGCGAAGGACTGCCGTGCCGCCGGCGTTGGTCGCGAGATTGCCGCCGATCTGGCAGGACCCTTCTGAGCCGAGACTCAACGGAAAGAGCCGCTCCACCGCATCGGCTGCTTCCTGCACCTGTGCAAGCACGCAGCCCGCTTCGACCGTGATGGCATGGTCGAGGGGTGAGACGCGGCGGATGCGGTTCATGCGCTTCAGCCCCAGCACGATTTGCCGGCCGCTCGCATCCGGCGTCGCGCCGCCGCAGTAGCTCGTGTTGCCGCCGTGTGGCACCAGGCCGATGCGGTGCTCGTTGCAGATGGCGAGCACGGCCGAGACTTCCTGCGTGTTCTTCGGCAGCACGGCCAGGGAGGCCCGGCCGCGGAACAACCCCCGGAAATCCCTGAGGTAAGGCTCGATGTCACCGGGGTCGTCGAGATAACCGGCAGGCCCGACGACAGCACGGATCTTGTCGAGGACGGCGTCGGGCATAGCCGCTAGATGCCTGTGAGACCGGCGCCTGTCAAATGATCCGCGCTGGCCGCCTAGGCTTCGCGGTCTTTCTGCGCCGAGAGCTCCGCGCGCAGCGACCGAATCTCCTGGTGCAACAACTCGATTTCACCGGTGAGACCGCGCGGCGGCTCGGCGGCCTCGGCAGCGGAGTGCGCGGTCTGCATCGTGTTGACGATCAGCGCGATGAACAGGTTGAGGACGGTGAAGGTGGCGAGCAGGATGAAGACGAGGAAGAACACCCAGGCGTGCGGATACTGCGCCATCACTTCGCGCGCCATGTCGGGCCAGTTCTCGAGCGTCATGATCTGGAAGAGCGAGAAGAGCGACGTGCCGAGCGTGCCGAAGTAGTGCGGGAAATCGCCGCCAAAGAGCTTGGTCGCCATCACGGCGAACACGTAGAAGAAGAGCAGCAGGAGCAGCGCGATCGAGCCGAGGCCGGGGATCGCCTGCACCAGCGATTCGATCACGAGACGCATGCGCGGCGCGACCGACAGCAGGCGGAACAGCCGCAGCACGCGCAAGGCACGCAGCACGGTAAACGGCCCGCTGCTCGGCATCAGCGAAACGCTGACGATGAGAAGATCGAAGATATTCCAGGCGCTGAGGAAAAACCGCGCGCCGTACGCGATCAGCTTGATCGTG
>DATIEU010000391.1:0-7056 GCA_035455565.1 Steroidobacteraceae bacterium
CGGCGCTCTTGGCGGGCTTGTGTTTCCCATGGAGTCGCCTCGCTGCCGCGGTCACCGCGGCGTCGTTGGCGGTGACCGGCTTGCGCGCGGCCGCGGCTTGCGCCGGTGCGGACTTTGCCGGCTCGGAGTCGGGCATCAACACGATCTCATCGTTCGATGCGCTCGGCGCGGGCGTCTTGGTCGCCGGCGCGGGCGCTAACTGGGCCGCCGTCGCGACCGCCGAGGCCTTATCGCACTCGCGATCACTGACGGGGACCACCGCTGCCGCCGAGAAGTCGGATCGCGCATAGAGCGCCACCTGGCGGGCGGACAGCGGATCCTTGAAGAAACCCAACCGCAACCCGTACCAACGGCGCCCGGCGCGTTCGACCTGCACCGAGTAGAGCGTGTAGGCCTCGAAGATCGCCAGTTGCGGCACGTTGCTCGGCTGCACGGGATTCGTGGCCCAGATGAGCTGCACGGCGAATTTCTGGCCCTGGGCGAAGGATCCGGTGGAGGGGTCGCTGGGTGGATTGGCTGGGGCCACGGGCGTGTGGGCGCGCGGCGCCGACTCGAGAAGCTGTAACACTTGTGCCGGCGTCATCGGCACACGGTTGAGGGTGTGCGACGCAGGCGTTGCCAGCGGAGCCCGAACCGGCGGCGCGCTCACGGGTGCATTGCGTGGCGCGACCAGCGTGGCTTTGACGGCCACGGCCTTGACGGGCTCGGGCGCGGGGATGTGCGGCCGGGCGGGCGCTTGCGCTTTTTTCTGGTGAATGAACTTGAACTGGGCGACGTTGGTATCGTCGAGCGATCCCATGCTGTCGGGCGGCGCCAGGGCCACCCAGGCGGCCGGATACCTGGCCCGCACGACCGGGAGCACGCGTTGAGCGTCCTCGCGCGACTCGAAATAGCCCAGGTGCAGGCGGTAACGGTCTCGGCCATCCTCCACGCGGCGCGAACGGAAAACGGCAAAGCCTTCGAGCTCGGGTGCATCGGGCACCTCGAGCGCCATCGGCGTCGTCGAAGAACTCAGATTGATGATGTAAAGGGCAGCCCCGCTGCCCTGGGAATCGTTCGCGCCGGAGTCAGCCGCGATTCGAATACCCGCCCCCGCTCGATTCGCCATACGTGCACCCCCATGAACCCGAACCCTGGTCCACTGGTGCCGAGAGTGTGGAATTTGCCGTGACGGAGGTGGAACCGGGCGCGAATGGCCCGATGACCGATCGACCGAATTGTGGCAACCCCGCTATCACTGAGGATTCCCCCTCGGACCGGTGGCTTTGCGTCCCCGCCTCGCGACGGGTTTGCCCTTATCACCCGGGCGCAACTATGCCTTACGCCTATCTGCAAAACAACAGCATAGGCTCACATTCTTTATGTCAGGTCTAAGGAAATCCCTTATCGACGGCGGCCACCCCTGCTCCCGCCCACGCACGGCGCTCAGAGCTGGCTGAGCACGTGGTCCGCGCTCGACACCTTGAACTCGCCCGGCGCCTCGACGAAGAGGCCCGTGACGACGCCGTCTTTCACGATCACCGCGAAGCGCTTGCCGCGACTGCCCATGCCATAGCCCGATGCGTCCATTTCGAGCCCGAGCGCACGTGCATATTCGCCGTTGCCGTCCGCGAGCATGAGCACTCGATCGCCCACGTTGCCATGCTTGCCCCAGGCATTCATGACGAACACGTCGTTCACCGCCATGCACGCAATGGTGTCGACGCCTTTCGACTTCAGCTTGCCCGCCTGTTCCACGAAGCCCGGCAGGTGCTTGGCGTCGCAGGTGGGCGTGAAAGCGCCCGGCACCGAGAACAGCACGACGCGCTTGCCCTTGAACAGCTGGTCCGTGGTGAGGTTCTGCGGGCCGTCCTTCGTCATGGTCTTGAAGGTCCCCGCCGGCATCTTGTCCCCTACTTTGATGGTCATGACCAGTTCCCTCCTCAGTTACCGAGAGTTTCAACCGTAGAGCGTGCATCCGCAATTCCGTGTGCGATCCGATGCCCATGAGCGCGCCAGAGTTCCCGCACTCACGCGCTTTGTACCGGCGGCACCGGTTCGAGGCGCTGCCGACGCTCGCGATGGATCAGGTACAGGCCGCTTGCAATGATGACGGCGCCGCCCACGAGCATGCGGGTATTCGGCGCATGCGCCCAGAAGATCCAGTCAAGTGTGACCGCCCACAGCAAGGCCGTGTATTCGAAAGGAGCGACTACTGAGGCGGGTGCATGGCGGAACGCCTCGGTGACGAAGTGCTGGCCCAGCGCTCCGAGCACGCCGACCGCGGCGAGCATGGGCCAGTGCTCGCGTGCGATCGGGACCCAGGAGGGTGCCGCCAACACGCCGCCAAAGAGCGTCAGCATCAGCATGAACCAGAACACCATGCTGATCGTCGTGTCGGTACGCGTCAGCAGGCGCACCGACAACACGCTCAACGCGTAACACAGCGCGGACACGATGGCCGCCGCTGCGCCGAGAGTCGCCAGGTTCGCGGCTTTCGGGTTGAGCAGCACGAGCGTGCCGCTCAGGCCGACGGCAATGGCGCACCAGCGTTGTGCGTCGACCCGTTCTCCGAGCAGCGGGACAGCCAGCCCGGTCACGATCAGCGGCGCCGCAAGAAAGACCGAATAGGCATCCGCCAGCGGCAGCAGCCGGACCGAGTAGACGAACGTGCTGAGCATCAGGATGGCGAGCACGCCGCGCACGAGGTGCAGCTTCCAGTTGACCGGCCGCAGGTCGCGCCAGCGGCCCGTCGCGAGCACCGGCAACAGGACGAACGGGATGGAAGCCGCACCGCGCATCGTACTCACCTGCACGGCGGGATAGTGTTGCGACAAGAGCTTGAGAAAAGCGTCCATACCGGCGAAGAAGCCCACCGCCAGCAGCATGGCGATGATTCCCCGGAGCGACTGTGCGCGAGTCATGCCCCGCCATGATAAGCGGGCACTGGGAACGCACTGCTAGTGCCGAACGCCGGGTGCGGCGCCGGCCCGGCTCTCAGAGGCGACCGGCCTGAAGATCCAGAAGCGCCTGCCGGATTTCTGCCTCGGTGTTCATGACGAACGGACCGTAGCGGGCGACCGGCTCGCGCAGGGGGCGCCCGGCCACGAGAATGAAACGTGCCGGGGCATCGACCGAGCGCGCACGGAACGTGTCGCCGTCGGCGAGCACGGCGAGTTCGCCCCGCGCCACACGCTGCTCATCGGTGCCATCGCCGGTCGCAATCATGCCGTCGTACACATAGGCGAACGCATTGTGCGTGCGCGGTACGGATGCTTCGAAACTGCCGCCGTGATGCAGCCGCACGTCCACGTAGAGCGGTTCGGTGGTCGGCGCCTCGACCGGACCGCGCGCGCTGTCCAGAGCGCCTGCGATCACGCGTACGGTGCTGCCCGGCAGGGTCACTTCTGGAATGCGTTCCGGCGCGATGTCCTGGTAACGCGGCGTCGTCAGCTTGTCGCGCGCAGGCAGGTTTACCCAGAGCTGGAAGCCCCACATGAGGCCGTTTTCCTGCTCGGGCATTTCCGAGTGCACGATGCCACGCCCGGCGGTCATCCACTGCACGCTGCCTGGACCGAGCAGGCCCTTGTTGCCCTGGTTGTCGCCGTGCCGCATGCGCCCAGCGAGCATGTAGGTCACGGTCTCGAAACCCCGATGCGGATGCGCCGGGAAACCGGCGATGTAGTCGTTCGGGTCGTCCGAGCGGAACTCGTCGAGCAACAGGAACGGGTCGAGGTCGGGCAGCGCCCTTGAACCGATGACGCGAGTGAGTTTCACGCCGGCGCCATCGCTCGCCGCCTGCCCGCGCACAATGCGCTGGACGTGGCGCTCGGTCGCCGCAGTGCTGGATTTTTCATCGGCCTGGCCAGGCATCGCCGTTTCCTCCCGCGCGTATTCGCAGGCCGGGCTATCTGGGGATGGCGGTCCGGATTTCCAACACCGTCAGGAGGCAACCACGCGGGGGAATGGACCCGCCTTGAGCAGCATCCCGGGCACGGTGCGGCCGAGTTGCTCCTGCAGCCAGCGGCTCGCCTCGAGCAGCGCTTCGAGAGCGATCGTTGTCTCAAATCCCGAGCGGTGGAGCATGTAGACGAGATCCTCGGTGGGGATGTTGCCGGTTGCGGCCGGGGCAAACGGGCAACCGCCGATGCCGCCAACGCTCGAATCGAGCGCCCGTACGCCGGCCTGCACGGCCGTGTAAGCGTTTGCGAGCCCGGTATTGCGGGTGTTGTGGAAGTGCCCCCGCAGCGGGACGCCCGGGACAGCCGCACTCACCAGACCCACGAGCTCGGTGACCTGCGCCGGGACCCCGACCCCGATCGTATCGGCGAGAGCGATCTCGTACGGCTCGCCCTCTCCCAGGCGCTTGGCGATCTCCACCACGCGGCTCACGGGGATCTCGCCCTCGAAGGGACACCCGAAGGCTGCCGAGATCGTCACCTGCGCGCGCACCCCGGCGGCGCGCGCGGCGCTCGAAACTTCGAGCCAGGTTTCGATGGATTCCGCCGTGCTCGCACCCTGGTTGCGGCGGTTGAACGTATCGCTCGCGAACACCGCCATCGTGATCTCGCGACAGCCGGCGGCCAGCGCGCGCTCGAAGCCTTTGCGATTCAACACCAGGCCGATGTAGGTGACGTCCGGTCGCGGCGCGAGTGCGCCCATGACCTGCTCGGCATCCGCCATCTGCGGCACCCTGGTCGGGCTTACAAAGCTCGCCACCTCGACGCGACGCACGCCCGCGCGCACGAGCCGATCGACGAGCTCGACCTTGGCGGCGGTCGGAAGCCTGACGGCCTCGTTCTGCAAGCCGTCGCGCGGCCCGACTTCCACGATTGCGATTCGCTTGTCCATGATTGAATGGCGGATTTTTGCGTCATTCATTATACCGTTGACGTCAACCGGCACCCGCCGGGATTACGTCAACTGGCCTCGGTGGCTGCGCGCCGCCGCGCATTTCCCTCTATCATCGATTTCCTCAAGATCAGGCTGGACCATGGAACAGACAACCTCGAGCCTCCATGTCCTGGTGCTGGCCGCCGGCGCGTCGACACGCCTCGGCCAGCCGAAGCAGCTGGTGCGAATCGACGGGCGGCCGTTGCTGCACACGATGGTGAGCCACGCCGTGGCGGTTGCCGGCCACGCTGTCACGGTCGTGCTCGGCGCGCATGCGCAGGACGTCGCGATGCTGCTCAAGCATTCACCGGCCTCGGTCATCATCAATCGCCACTGGCGGGAAGGTCTCGCGGCGTCGATCCGCTGCGGCATCATGGCATTGCCGCCCGCGTGCGATGCCGTGCTCGTCATGCTCGCCGACCAGGTGGGCATCACCGGTGATGATCTGAAGCGGCTCATGTCCGCGTGGAAAGGCCAGGATAGCGTCATCGCGGCGAGTCTCTATGCGGGAGGCGTGGGAGTGCCGGCGATCTTTCCGCGCTGGTGCTTCGCCGAGCTCTTGTCCCTGCGCGGAGATCGCGGGGCGCGCACGCTCCTGATGAGGCACGTGGATCGATTGACGCGGGTGCCGATGCCGAACGCCGCCATCGACCTCGATACGCCGGAGCAACTCGAAGCACTGCGCCGCTTTCGTCAGCCACGCGCCACGGGCGAAATCCGCCTGCCACGCATCGACGTCTGAGTCAGTCGCCGCTGGCGGCCTCGAGCTCCAGGAGCTCGACGCCCTCTTCCACCCGCTCGCCGCTCGCGAAATGGACCGCCTGGACCACGCCGTCAGCGGGAGCGACCACCGTGTGTTCCATCTTCATGGCTTCGATGATCATGAGCGACTGACCGCGGCGCACGCGCTCGCCGGGCTTGACCAGCACTTGCAGGACATGACCGGGCATCGGCGATGCCAGTCCGCCGGCATGGGCTTCGCGCGTGGCGGCCGCGGCCGGATCGTCCCATTGCGCGCTCACGACGTGACCGTCGCGAATGACGCAGAGCTCGCGACCCAGGTCGAGCCAGCGCACCTCGCAGGCCTCGCCATCGATCCGTGCGGCGAGCCGATCGGCTGCGATAAAGTGCGCGGCCAACGTCACCAATGCGGCGTCGATGCGCGCCGTCCAGCCTTCTCCGCTGCGCGCGAGCGCGATCGTGAGCGGTCTGCCGCTCCAGCGCAGATGACACTCGATCTGGCTCGGACCGTTGACTCGCCACCCGTCGTGCGCATCCCACGGCCCGCCAGCGGGCGGTGCCCAGGCTCCCTCACCGGTTCGCGCGAGAACCCAGCCGACCGCGGCCAGGGCCAACAGTGCGCGGTCGACTTCCGTGCTCGGGTTTGCGAACAGCTCGGCGTGATGTTCCTCGATGAAGCCGGTGTGGAGATCGCCCGCCAGGAACCTGGCATGAGCGCTGACGGCGCGCAGCAAGGCGAGGTTCGTGGTGACACCCACGATCTCACAGTGGCGCAGCGCCGCTTCGAGGCGTCGCACCGCCGTTTCGCGATCGCGGCCGTGAACGATGAGCTTGGCGAGCAACGGATCGTAATGCACGGTCACGGCGTCGCCCTGGCGAACGCCCGTATCGATCCGAATTGAGCGGTCCAACTCGGGCCAGCGCACATGCGCGATCGTCCCGGTCGAGGGCAGGAACTCACGCGCGGGATCCTCGGCATAAATGCGGGCTTCGAGCGAATGCCCGCTCACTCGCACGTCTGCCTGTGACAGCGGCAAGGGCTCACCGGCGGCGACCCGCAGTTGCCACTCCACGAGGTCGAGACCCGTGATCATTTCGGTGACCGGGTGTTCCACCTGCAGGCGCGTGTTCATTTCCATGAAGTAGAACGCATCGCTCGCGACGATGAACTCCACCGTGCCCGCGCCCTGGTAGCCAACAGCCAGCGCCGCGGTGACCGCCGCCTCGCCCATCTGCTGGCGCATCTGCACCGACAAGCCGGGCGCCGGCGCTTCCTCGATGATCTTCTGGTGACGTCGCTGGATCGAGCAGTCGCGCTCATGCAGGTGAATGCATTGGCCACGCTGATCCGCGAACACCTGGATTTCGACGTGACGCGGCCGCTGAAGATAACGCTCGAGCAACAAGCGCTCATCGGCGAACGCCTTGAGCGCTTCGCGGCGC
>DATIEU010000392.1:0-18691 GCA_035455565.1 Steroidobacteraceae bacterium
GGCCGCGGCCTGTGCCACGCTCCCGGCCACTGCCCTGGCAAGGACCTCGCCATGATGAGTCTCTTCTGGTTCGCTCTGTTCATCGCGGTCGCGCTCTTCGTTGCCTACCGGCGCTTCAGCCTCCTGAACAGCACGATCGCGTTCACTGCGCTGCTGGTGGCGTATACGGCATTTGGCGCGGCCGGTCCATTGTGGAAGGGGTTGCTGTGGCTCGCGCTCGCGACGCTCTGGCTCCTCAACGTCAAGCCGTTGCGCCAGACCTTTATCACCAAGCCGTTCCTGCTGATCTATCGCCGCCTGTTGCCACCGATGTCGAGCACCGAGAAGGAGGCGCTCGAGGCCGGCACGGTGTGGTGGGACGGGGAGCTTTTCACCGGCGGCCCACGCTGGAACAAGCTGATGTCGGCGCAACCGCCGCGCCTGAACGCCGAGGAGCAGGCGTTCATCGACGGTCCGTGCGAAGAGTTGTGTCACATGCTTGACGAGTTCGACATCACCCACAGGCGCGCCGACCTGCCGCCGCACGTCTGGGATTTCATCAAGGCGCAAGGCTTCTTCGCGATGATCATCCCCAAGAAGTACGGCGGGCTCGAGTTCTCCGCTTACGCGCACTCCTGCGTGCTGATCAAGGTCGCGAGCCGCAGCGTCACGGCCTCCTCCACGATCGCCGTACCCAACTCGCTGGGCCCCGCGGAACTGCTGCTTCACTACGGCACCGAGGAACAGAAGAATCACTACCTGCCGCGTCTCGCGCGCGGCGAGGAAGTGCCGTGCTTCGCACTCACCGGCCCACGTGCAGGCTCCGATGCCGCCTCGCTTCCCGACACGGGCGTCGTCTGCAAGGGCACGTACCAGGGGCGCGAGATCGTGGGCGTGCGCCTCAATTTCTCGAAGCGTTACATCACGCTCGCGCCCATTGCCACGGTCATCGGCCTGGCGTTTCGCCTCTTCGATCCCGACAAGCTGATCGGCGACAAGGTCGACTACGGCATCACCTGCGCGCTGATTCCGCGCGGCACGCCCGGAGTCACCGTCGGGCGGCGGCATTTCCCGATCAACATCCCGTTCCAGAACGGGCCGATCGCGGGACGCGACGTGTTCCTGCCCCTCGACGTCATCATCGGCGGCACGGCGATGGCCGGACAGGGCTGGCGCATGCTGGTCGAGCAGCTTTCGGTCGGGCGTTGCATCTCGCTGCCGTCGAACACGACGGGTGGCGCCAAGGCGGGGACTTACGCATCGGGCGCTTACACGCGCATCCGCCGGCAGTTCAATATGCCGGTCGGCCACTTCGAAGGTGTGCAGACGGCGCTCGCGCGCATGGCGGGACACACCTACATCATGGATGCCGCGCGTTCGGTGACCGCGGGAGCGATCGACGGCGGCGAGAAACCGTCCGTGCCGTCCGCGATCCTCAAGTATCACCTCACCGAGATGGGACGCCTGGTGGCCAACGACGCGATGGACGTGCACGGCGGCAAAGGCATCATGCTGGGGCCCAAGAACTATCTGGCGCGCGGTTACGAGGTGGTGCCGGTCGCCATCACGGTCGAAGGCGCCAACATCCTGACGCGCTCGCTGATCATCTTCGGGCAGGGCGCGATCCGCTGCCATCCGTTCGTGCTGCGCGAGATGAACGCGGCACGCGACCACAACCGCGAACGCGGCCTGGAGGAATTCGACCAGGCGCTGTTCGGCCACATCGGTTTCACCATCAGCAACGCGGCGCGCTCGCTGATCATGGCGCTCACGCTGGCGCGCTTCACGCGCGTGCCGGACACGGGTGCCACGCGCCGCTACTTCCAGCACGTCAACCGTTACAGCGCCTCGTTCGCCTTCGCGGTCGACGTGGCCATGCTCACGCTCGGCGGCTACCTGAAAAAGAAGGAGAATCTTTCGGCGCGGCTGGGTGATGTCCTGAGCAGCATGTATCTCGCTTCCATGGTGCTCAAGCACCACGAGAACCAGGGGCGGCCCGAGGAGGACCTGCCGATCGTCGAGTGGTGCTGCCGGCACCTGCTCTACTTCGCGCAGGAGCAGCTGCACAGTTTCCTGCGCAACTTCCCGAATCGCTTCCTCGCGGCCGTCATGCGCGTGCTGATCTTCCCGCGCGGCCAGACCTACTTCGCGCCGAGCGACCGGCTCAACCGCAGCATCTGCGACCTCATCATGAATCCCACCGAGGCGCGCGAGCGCCTGTGCCACGGGATCTACAAGACGGTCGAGCCCAACAATGCGCTCGGGCTCCTGCAGGAAGCGCTCACGATGGCGCCCACCGCCGAGCCGATCGAAAAGCGCATCCGCGTGGAAGGCGTGAAAACCGGCAAGATCTCCGCGCTCGATCTGCCGGGCCAGATCAGTCAGGCGGTGGCAGAGGGCATCATCACCGAGACGGAAGCCGCGTTCCTGCGCGACTTCGATCGCAAGGTGATGGACCTGATCAACGTCGATGACTTCGCGCATCACGAGCTCGGCGTGAACGCGCAACCGAAGTCACAGACTTCGATGGGCAGCGCCCAGGTCGCGTGAGCGAAACGGACAAAACGGCGACGACGATCGAGGAACGGTCACCGGCGAGCGCGTCGCCACCGGCTGCGACGACAACGCCGGCCGTTCCCGCAGCAGTCAACGCACCGCAACCCCCGGCACCAGCGCTGCAGGCGCCCATCGCAGCACCGCCCCCGCCGCGCTGTCTCGACTGCGGAGCGCTGCTCGACGGTAAGTACTGCATCGCGTGCGGACAACGCGCGCAGGTTCGCAGTCTGTCGATGCCATCGCTCGCGCGGGACGCCATCCACGATCTGACGGATTTCGATTCGCGTGGCTGGGTGACGCTGCGCGCGCTGCTGCTCAAGCCGGGATTCCTCACCAACGAGTTCATCCACGGCCGGCGCACGCGCTATCTGCCGCCCTTTCGCCTGTACTTGGTATTGAGCCTGGTGTTTTTCGTGGTGCTCTCCGGCAAACCCTCCGAACAGGCGACGGTGATCAGCGCGGACGTGGACAAGTCCACGGCCGTGGTGACCGGCACTGATCCAGAGGCACTGCGTGAAGCCATGGAGGATCTGAGCCGAGAGCTCGGCGCGAAGGCGGCGGCGGATCCGAAAGCGCAGGAAGCCGCGAACAAGGCGATCGCCATGAGCCAGGCGGTGGCCGATCCGGACTCGGCCGTCATGGCGGGCGCCAAGTGCGAGGACATGCAATGGGGCGGGCCGGGACAAGCGTGGTTCGAACCCCGGCTCAGGACCGGCTGCGAGCATCTCCAGGGTGTTTCCAAGCGGCAGTTCGGCCGTGAACTCCTGCGCAACACTCCCCAGGCGATGTTCCTGTTCCTGCCGCTGCTCGCGTTCGTCAACCTCGTGCTCTATGCCTTCAGCCGCCGCAAGTACGTCGAGCACCTACTGTTCTATGTGCACTTCCACGCGTTTGCGTTTCTGCTGGTGACGCTCCAGATCCTGCTGGGCATGGTAGTCGGCTGGATCGGCGTACCGTTCATCGGCGGACTGCTCGCCTTCGCCGCGTCGATCTATCTTTTCGTGGCGCTTTTCAAGGCGATGCGGACGGTCTATGGCCAGTCGCGGCTCCTGACCTCGTTCAAGTATCTCGTCGTGTTGATGGCCTACGGGTTCTTTTCGCTGGTTACGCTCCTGGGAACCGTGTTCTACACCGCCATGACCGTATGAGGCGGACTTGCGCGAGTTGATTTGGAGCCAGCGCGCTCCTAACCTGCCTGCTCGACCCGCCGGAGATCCCCATGCGCAAGCTCCTCGTCGCTATCTTTGCCCTCTGGTTTCTCGCTCCCGCCGTGGCGCTCGACCGCACACCGTCGCCCCCGGGCGCCGAGGTCTACATCATCAGCCCCGCCGACGGCACCAAGGTAACGAGCCCGGTGAAGGTCCAGTTCGGATTGAAGGGCATGGGCATTGCTCCCGCGGGTGTCGCATTCGAGAACAGCGGCCATCACCACCTGCTCATCGACAGCGAGCCGCCGGCCGATCTCTCGCAACCGCTGCCGACCTCCGAACACGTGGTTCATTTCGGCAAGGGCCAGACAGAGACGGAGATCAAGCTCGCGCCCGGCAAGCACACGTTGCAGCTCGTGCTCGGCGATCAAATGCACGTGCCGCACAACCCGCCGGTGATCTCGAAGAAGATCATGATCGAAGTGAAGCCGTAGTCTGCCGTCGGGGGAGTCGATGGAAGCCGCACGCGCCATCCTCCACGTCGACATGGATGCGTTCTACGCATCCGTGGAGCAGCACGACAACCCCGAGCTCAAGGGCAAGCCCGTCGTGGTCGGCGGCACGCGCGGCCGCGGCGTGGTCGCCGCCGCGAGCTACGAGGTGCGCCGCTTCGGCGTGCATTCCGCGATGCCGATGAGCGAGGCACTGCGCCGTTGCCCACACGCGATCTGCATTCCACCGCGCATGCGCCGCTACCAGGAGGTCTCGAAGCAGGTGTTCGCGGTGTTCCACGAGTTCACGCCCGTGGTCGAGGGTCTGTCGCTCGACGAGGCCTTCCTCGACATTACCGCGAGCCTGAAACTGAAGGGGTCCGCCGAGACCATCGCGCTCGCGATCAAGCGCCGCATCGTCGAGACAACCGGGCTCACGGCCTCGGTCGGTCTCGCCTCGAACAAGCTGCTCGCCAAGATCGGTTCCGACCTGCGCAAACCCGATGGCTTCGTGTGGATCCGGCCCGAGGAAGTCGCGAGCGTCCTCGACCCGTTGCCGATCGGCCGCCTGCACGGCGTCGGCAAGAAGACCGCGGCGCGCCTCGAGAAACAGGGCATCCACACGCTCGGCCAGCTGCGCGCCGCGCCCGATTCAGTGCTCTGGCCGCTGTTCGGCCGCTACACGCAGCGCATGCGCGGGCGCGCCGCCGGCATCGACGAGCGCCCGGTGGTCGCCGACTGGGAAGAGAAGTCGATCAGCGCCGAGGAGACGTTCGAGCAGGACATTCGCAACCACGCGACGCTGCAGAGCGAGCTCGCCAGCCTGGCCGACCGCACCTGCGCGCGACTGCGCGCGAGCAAGCTGATGGCCTCGCAGGTGCAGGTGAAGATCCGCCGCCGCGACTTCACCACTTACACCCGGCAGCAGAGCTTTTCGCCGCCTACGCAGGATGGTCACCTGATCCTCGATATCGCGAAGCGGCTGCTCGCCCGGTGGCTCGAGACGCAGCCGCGTGCGGCCATCCGTTTGCTCGGGGTCGGCGTTGCGCGCCTCAGTCCCGCGGCACAGCTCGACCTGTTCGCCGATGCTGGCGCTCCCGCGGACGCGCTCGGCGCAACCGTCGATCGCATCCACGAGAAGTTCGGCGAGCAATCGATCACGCGCGCTCACAACGTACGCACCGTCTAACACTCGGCACGTGGCCAGGAGGGACGGCGTATCCGGGAGGTCTTTTTAGATGACCCGCATAGCGGTCGGCGGCGTGCAACACGAAACCAACACGTTCGCCGACTCACGCGCCACTTTCGAAGAGTTCGTGCACGCCGATGCCTGGCCGGGCCTGGCGCGCGGACGCGCGCTGATCGATTCGGTGGCGGGCATCAACCTGCCGATCGCGGGGTTCGTCGCGCAGGCGCAGGCGGACAGTCATGAGCTCGCGCCGCTGCTGTGGTGCTCGGCGCAACCTTCGGGTCCGGTCACGCGCGAGGCGTACGAGCGAATCTCTTCGATGCTGCTCGAAGACCTCGCGGCCGCGCTGCCGGTCGACGCCATCTATCTCGATCTGCACGGCGCGATGGTGGCCGAGCATTTCGACGATGCGGACGGCGAGCTGCTGCGCCGCGTGCGCGCCGCTGTCGGCGAGCGCATGCCGATCCTTGCGAGCCTCGACCTGCATGCCAACGTGTCCCGGACCATGGTGGAGCAGGCATCGGTGCTCCTCGCTTATCGCGCCTATCCGCACGTCGACATGTCCGAGACTGGCGCGCGCGCTGCGCGCCTGGTGCCCCGGCTGGTGGGCAGGCCGCGACTCAAGTCCGCGCTGCGACACCTCGATTTCCTGATCCCGTTGACCTCGCAATGCACGCTGATCGATCCGATGCGGACCGTGATGGCGCATGCCCAGGCCCTCGAGCGCGAGACGATCGTGAGCCTGCATTTCACGCCGGGCTTCCCGCTCGCCGATGTGCCCGATTGCGGGCCGTGCGTGTTCGGTTACGGTGCAGACGATTCGATCGCGCGGGCCGTGGATGAGCTCGCGGACGAAGTGGCGGGCGCGGAGTCCGCGGTGAGCGGGCGCTTCTGGGGCGTGACCGATGCCGTGAACCGCGCGCTCGAAATCGCGCGCATGGGCCTGGGTCCCGTGATCCTGGTCGATACGCAGGACAACCCGGGCGCGGGCGGCGACGGCGACAGCACTTCGATCATCCGTTCGCTCATCGAGGCGCGTGCCGAGGGTGTGGTTGCGGGTCTGATCTGCGATCCCGAGGTCGCACGGCAAGCGCATGCCGTGGGCGCCGGGGAGCGCTTGCGCGCTGCGGTCGGCGCGAAGTCTGGTTTTCCCGGCGAGCGGCCCATCGAGGCGGAATTCACGGTCGAATCGCTGGGCGACGGGCGGTTCACCGGTACGGGGCCCTTCTACCGCGGAACGCGCATGGATCTCGGGCCCATGGCCTGCCTGCGGACCGCGGGCGTGCGCATCTTGATCGCGAGCCGCAAGCAGCAGGCCGCCGACCAGGCGATGTTCCGCCACCTGGGCATCGAACCAGCCGGGCAGCGCATCCTGGTGCTCAAGAGCTCGGTGCATTTCCGCGCCGATTTCGGCGACCTCGCCAGTGAGATTCTCATCGTGACCGCACCCGGGCCGAGCCCGGCGAACCCGGCCTTGTTGCCATTCCGCAAGCTCCGTCCCGGGGTCAGGCGCTCAATGCCGGTCTGACCGACCGTCCATTGCTCACTGCACTGCAAGAGATGCCGTTTGGCCTTGCGTTCCAGCGGCTGGCTATACTGCACCGCGCGACAACAACAAGATCCGTCCGCTCGGTTTTCGATTACGAACGGCCCAACTCCAGGGGGTTTGCATGTCAGACAAGAAACAGGTCGGCAGCGTCACGTATGAGCAGGCCGGCCAGGACTATTTCGCTAAGCGCGGCTTCAAGCGCTATGCGCGTATCTGGTCGCTGTGGGCGCTCGGCGTGGGCGCCGTGATTTCCGGCCATTACTCGGGATGGAACTTCGGCATCGGGCCGGGCGGATTCGGCGGCATCTTCGTCGCCGGCTTCCTCATCATGATCATGTACTGGGGACTGGTGTTCAGCATCGCCGAGATGTCGCCGGCGCTTCCCCATACGGGCGCGGCCTATTCGTTTGCACGCAGCGCCATGGGGCCATGGGGTGGTTTCATCACCGGGCTCGCCGAGAACATCGAATACGTCATCACGCCCGCGGTGATCGTATTCTTCATCGGGTCCTACCTCACCGCCATCTTCGAGACCGGTCCGCAATACCAACCGGTGTGGTGGCTGGTGAGCTACCTGGTGTTCCTGACCCTGAACCTGCGAGGCGCGGAGCTCTCCTTCAAGGTGTCGGTGATCGTGACCGTGAGCGCGCTAGCCGTGCTCGCCGTGTACTGGATAAGTGCCATTCCCTACTTCGACTTCGAGCGCTGGGCGCTCAATATCGGAGCCGGGCCCGAGGGGGCGGTCGAGCTGCCGGAGGGCGGCGGGTCGTTCCTGCCATTCGGCTGGGCGGGCGCTTTCGCGGCCATGCCGTTCGCAGTGTGGCTGTTCCTGGCGATCGAGCAGCTGCCGCTCGCCGCCGAAGAGACTCACGACCCGAAGGAGCACATGCCGAAGGGCATCATCCTCGGCATGGCGACGCTGGTGGTGTCGGCGTTCCTCACGATGTTCCTCAATGCGGGCGTGGGCGGCACCGCGGAAGGCCAGATGCATGGTGCCTTCAGCCTCGGCACGTCCGCTGAACCGCTGCTCGACGGCTTCCGCGTCACGATCGGCGGCAACATCGCGAAGCTCCTGGCGCTGCTCGCCGTGGTCGGCCTGATCGCGAGTTTCCATACGATCATTTACGCGTACGGCCGGCAGATCTTTTCGCTGTCACGCGCGGGCTACTTCCCGCAGGCGCTCTCCGAGACGCACGGCGCGCACAAGACGCCGAACCGCGCGCTTATCGCCGGCACCGTGCTCGGGTTCGCCGTGATGATGGTGGTGTGGTATGTCGCGGGCGCCGAAAAGGGCGGTGCGTTCATCGGCGGGACGCTCCTCAACATGGCGGTGTTCGGCGCCATGCTGTCCTACGCGCTGCAGGGTCTTTCGTTCATCCTGCTCAGGGTTCGGATGCCACACATCGCGCGTCCGTACCGCAGTCCGCTGGGCAACTTCGGTGCAGCCGTGACGATCGTCATCGCGCTGGTGACCCTCTACTACCAGCTCAAGGACCCGGTCTATCAGAAGGGCGTGTTTGGAGCCGCCATCTGGTACGTGCTCGGCATCCTCTACTTCGCACTGGTGGGCCGGCACAAGCTGGTGCTCTCACCCGAAGAGGAGTTCGCGCTCACCAAGGGCACGCACGGCCACCCGGAAACCGAGGGCTACGGCAAGACCACGCTGTAATGGAACCCCGCCAAGTCCGTAACGCGCGTGAGGCACGCGCGATCGTCGAAGAACGCAACCTCACCCACGTCAAGGTGGGCGTGTTCGACGTCGACGGGATCCTGCGCGGCAAGTACATCTCGAAGGCCAAGTTTCTCTCGGCGCTCGAGAAGGGATTCGGTTTCTGCGACGTAGTGCTGGGCTGGGACTCGAACGATCAGCTCTACGACAACGTGACCTTCACCGGGTGGCACACCGGCTACCCCGACGCCAACGTGCGCCTCCTGCCGACGAGCTGCCGCCCCCTGCCGTGGGAAGGTGATGGACTCTTCTTCCTCTGCGAGTTCGAGCCACCCGCCGATGCGATCTGCCCGCGCGGCGTCCTGCGGCGCGTGCTCGAGCGTGCGCGCGGGTCGGGCTACGAGGCGTACGTCGGCTTCGAGTACGAGTTCTTCGTATTCAACGAGACGCCCGAGTCGGTGCGTGCCAAGAATTACCGCGACCTGACACCGCTCGCGCCGGGATTCTTCGGTTACTCGGTGTTGCGCAACAGCGTGCACAGCGATTTCTACCAGCTCCTGCTCGACACCTGCGAAGCGATGGATTTCGGGATCGAGGGCCTGCACGAGGAAACCGGCGCCGGCGTGATGGAAGCGGCCATCACTGTCGACAAGGCGGAGGCTGCGGCCGACAAGGCGGCACTCTTCAAGACCTTCAGCAAGGTGATGGCCGAGCGGCAGAGCCGCATGATCACCTTCATGGCCAAGTGGTCCAAGGACTGGCCCGGCCAGAGCGGTCACATTCACATGTCGCTCAAGGCGAAGGACGGCAAGAGTGTGTTTCACGACGCCCGCAAGCCGCACACCATGAGCCAGGCGATGCGGCACTTCGTCGGCGGGCAACAGAAGCTCCTGCCGGAGTTCCTGGCGATGATCGCGCCCACCGTGAACTCGTACTCACGGCTGATACCCGGATTCTGGGCGCCGACCGACTCCACCTGGGGCGTCGAGAACCGCACCTGCGCGTTGCGCGTGATCGCCGGCGGCGAGAAGTCGCAGCGCGTCGAGTTCCGCATCGCCGCGGCGGACTCGAATCCCTACATTGCATTGGCAGCGGCGCTGGCAGCCGGCTTGCACGGCATGGAGCACAAGGTCGAGCCGCCCGATCCGATCGAGGGCAACGCCTACGCGAAGAAATTCCCCAAGAACATGGCGCTACCGGCGACGCTGTGGGACGCGGCGCAACGGCTCAAGGCCTCGAAAGTCGCGCGCGAATGGTTCGGCGATGCGTTCGTCGATCACTACGCGGCGACGCGCGAGTGGGAAGAGCGAGAGTTCCGCAAGCACATCACCGACTGGGAACTGGCGCGCTACTTCGAGATCATCTAGTCCCGACGGCGCGCTGGCGCGCGCACCACTTCGGAACACCATGCGCATTCATCTGACGAGCGTCATTCTCCTGTGCGCGGCCGGCTGTTTGCTGCCACCCGGTGCGCGCGCACAGACCATGCCGGATCCGGCGTCGATGCGCGGTCACTATGAGCGCATCACCGTGCACGCGCCCTCGCTCGTGGGCAATCTCGAAGGCGATTCTCCCGATCGCAATGTGTCCGTCTACCTGCCACCCGGATACGAGCGCGATCGCAGGTCCCGCTATCCCGTGCTCTATCTGCTGCACGGGTTCACGGATTCGGACGGCGGCTGGTTCGGACTCTACGGCCAGCACTTCGTCAACGTGCCACGCGCCACGGATCGTGCCTACGCGGCCGGCGTCACCGAGATGATCATCGTGATGCCGGAGGCACTGACGAAGTACAAAGGCAGTCTCTATTCGAGCTCGGTGACGATCGGTGACTGGGAGAGTTTCGTCACCAGGGATCTGGTCGCGTACATCGACTCGCACTACCGGACGCTCGCGCAGCGAGCGAGCCGCGGCCTGGCGGGTCATTCGATGGGCGGCTACGGGACACTCCGTCTCGGCATGAAGCATCCCCAGGTCTTCTCGAGTCTCTACGCCATGAATCCCTGCTGCCTCGCGGCCAACCTGCAACCGGATCCGGATGCCGTCGCGCGCGCGGCCCGCGTGACGACCGACGAGGAAATCACCGCGGCCGATTTCCTGGTCAAGGCGATTCTCGCATCGGCCGCCGCGTGGTCTCCGAACCCCGGGAACCCGCCGCGATACTTCGATCTGCCGATCGTCGATGGCCGGCTCGTGCCCGATACGATCGCGAAGTGGGCGGCGAATGCGCCGCTCGCGATGCTGCCGCAGTACGCGCCGAACCTGCGCCAGTTCGAGGCAATCGCCATCGATGCCGCTGACCAGGATATGCCCGGCATCCCGGATACGGTTCGCACGCTCGACCGGGCGTTGAGCGACCACGGCATCGCGCACACCACGGAACTCTACGAGGGCGATCACGTCAACCGCGTCGAAGAGCGGCTGGAGAAGAAGGTCCTGCCGTTTTTTGCCCAACACCTGAAGCACTGATCACGATGTCCGTCCAACGCACCATTTCGCCCGTCGACGGCCGTGTGTACGTCGAGCGTCCCCACGCGACTCACGATGACATCGATCGCGCGCTGAATCGCGCGGTGGAGGCGCAGCGCGCCTGGCGCGCGACGCCAATCGCGGAGCGCGCACGCATCGGTCACGCGTTCGCCAACGAGTTCGAACAGCGGCGCGACGTGATCGCGCTCGATCTCACCTGGCAGATGGGGCGCCCCATCAGCGCCTCGCCCGGGGAAGTGCGCGGCACGCTCGAGCGCGCGCGCTTCATGATCGATTCGGCTGCAACAGCCCTGGGCGATATCGACGTCGGCGAAAAGAGCGGCTTTACTCGCTTCATCCGGCGCGAGCCCCTGGGCGTCGTGCTCACCATCGCGGCGTGGAATTACCCGTACCTCATCGCGGTCAACAGCGTCGTGCCCGCGCTCATGGCGGGTAACGCCGTCATTCTCAAGCACTCCGCGCAGACGCCCTTGTGTGCCGAGGAGTTCGATAAAAGTTTCGAGCGCGCTGGCCTGCCCGCGGGCCTCTTCCAGGTCTTGCATCTCACGCATCCGGATACCGAGCGACTGGTGCGCGACCCACGCATCAACTTCGTGGCGTTCACGGGCTCGGTCGAAGGCGGCCACGCGATCCAGCGTGCCGCTTCCGAGCGCTTCGTCGGCACCGGCCTCGAGCTGGGCGGCAACGACCCCGCCTATGTGCGGCCAGATGCCAACTTCGAGCACGCGGTGGAAAACCTGGTCGACGGCGCATTCTTCAATTCCGGCCAGTCGTGCTGCGGGATCGGGCGCATCTACGTGCACGAGGCGCTGCACGATCGCTTCGTCGACGCGTTCGTCGCCCTCACCAACCGCTATCGCCTCGGGAATCCCACCGAGCCCGACACCACGCTCGGTCCCGTAGTCCGCGCGCAGGCGGCCGAGTCGATCCGGCGGGCGACCGCGGCGGCGGTGCAGGCGGGTGCGCGGGCGCTGATCGACGAAGGACACTTTCCCGCGAGCAAACGGGAAACGCCCTATCTCGCGCCGCAAGTCCTGATCGATGTTCGACCCGACATGCCGATCATGCAGGAGGAAACGTTTGGTCCGGTGGTCAGCATCGCGTGCGTCGTCTCGGATGAAGAAGCGATCCGCCACATGAACGACAGCCGCTACGGATTGACCGCTTCGGTATGGACGGCGGACGAGCAGGCCGCGATCCGCATCGGCGAGCAGATCGATACCGGCACCTGGTTCATGAATCGCTGCGACTACCTCGACCCGGCGCTCGCGTGGACAGGGGTGAAGGATTCCGGCCGGGGTTGTACCCTGTCAGTCGTCGGGTACGAGCACCTCACCCGTCCCAAGTCATTCCACCTGCGTACCCGGACCTGATCGCATGTTCGCAAAGTCTCAATCTCCAGAGCTGGCCGGCCGCTGGAACTACCCGACCCGCATCATCTTCGGTGCGGGCCGCGTGAAGGAATTGCCCGCCGCCTGCCGTGAGCTCGGCATGGGCAACCCGCTCCTCGTCACCGACAAGGGCCTTGCGCAACACGCCATCGTGCGCGATGCCGTCGAGCTCTGCCGCGCGGACGGGCTGCGGTGCGGCGTGTTCGCGGACGTGCAGCCGAATCCGGTCGAAGACAACGTCACGGCGGGCGTCACTGCCTATCGCGGCGGCGGACACGATGGCGTGATCGCATTCGGCGGCGGCAGTGGGCTCGATGCAGCCAAGGCCGTTGCCCTGATGGTGGGCCAGACGCGGCCGATCTGGGATTTCGAAGACAAGGAAGACTGGTACACGCGTGTCAACGTCGCGGGCATGGCACCGGTGGTCGCAGTGCCGACGACGGCCGGCACCGGTTCCGAAGTCGGCCGTTGCTCGGTGCTGACGGACCTGCGCGATCACACCAAGAAGCTCATCTTCCATCCGCGCTTGCTGCCGGCAATCGTGATTGAGGATCCGGAGCTGCACGCGGGCCTCCCGGCGCAGGTCACGGCGGCAGTGGGGATGGATGCCTTGTCGCACAACCTCGAAGCGTTGTGCGCGCCCACGTATCACCCGCTGGCGGACGGCGTGGCGGTTGAAGGCATCCGCCTCATCCGCCAATGGCTGCCCGAGGCCGTGAAGGACGGCACGAACATAGAAGCGCGCAGTCACATGCTGATCGCCTCGACAATGGGTGCGACCGCGTTTCAGAAGGGCTTGGGCGCAATGCACAGCCTGAGCCATCCGTGCTCCGCCAACCTCAACACGCACCACGGCCTCACCAACGGCGTGGTGATGCCTTATGTGCTCGCCTTCAACAAGCGCGCGATCAAGGACAAGATGAAACGTCTCGCGCCCTACATCGGCCTGCGGCGCGCTTCATTTGGCTCGGTGCTCGACTGGATCCTGGACCTGCGCCAGACCATCGGCATTCCGCACTCGCTCTCGGCGCTCGGGGTCACCGACGCACACGTCACACCGTTCGCGAAGATGGCGATGGCCGATCCGAGCACGCCCAGCAATCCGGTCAAGCTCAACACGCGCCGGTTCGAGCAGCTCTACCGCAACGCCATCATCGGCACGCTGAGCTGAACTTCAGAGATGGGCGCCGGGTCCGGGAGGTCTTTTCCGGGACGCCGTGAATCCATCCCTGGAGGCTCCGACGAAAACGTCCATGTTTTCGACGGCCCTGAAAAGACCTCCCGAACCCGACGCCCGACGAGCAGAGAGGTCTCGCTGCGGGCAAGGCTGGACTCCCGCAGCGGATAGAGCGCGAGCAACCGCTGCAGCACACCATTGGTCCAGCCGAAACCGTCCTGCAGCGGGTATTCGCCGCCGCGCGCCGCCGCATCGCCGCTGACATCGTATTTTTCGACCAGCCGGCCGGTCGCGCGATAGAAGGTCACGTTCTCCGTGATCCAGCGCTGCGCGATGTCGCGCGCCAGGTCGCGCTCGCCGTAGTCGTTCAATCCCGCAATCGCGATCCACTGCAGCGGTGCCCAGCCGTTCGGCGCATCCCACTGTTGCCCGGTGCTGCGCGTCGTGGTCGCAAGGCCGTCGGGCTGCAGCAGTCGCAGGCGCACGGTGCTGGCGACGTCATTCGCCTGCGCCGGCGTGGCAATGCCGAAGAAGAGCGGGTAGAGCGTGGCCGCGCTCAGTTGACCCGTGAGGCGGTTCTCGCGCCAGGCGTAGTCACCGAAGGCGCGCTGCCCGGCATCCCACAGGTAGCGGTGAATCGCTTGGCGCCGGCGCCACGCCCGCGCGCTCACCTGTGTCGCCTGATCTGCTGCTCCGCGCAGACGATAGGCACGCGCGAGCGTCTGCTCGAGACCATACAGGAGGCTGTTGAGGTCGACGGGCACGATCTCGATGGTGCGGATGGTGGCGAGGGTTGCTCCGTCGGCGAGCCAGCGCGAGCTGAAGTCCCAACCGCTCTCGGCCGCGGCGCGCAGGTTCCGATAGACCTCCTGGGACGAGCGATTCGCGGCACGCGCCGTTTCGACATCCTCGCGGTAGGACTCCTCGCGCGGCGTGTCGCGATCGTCCCAATAGCGGTTGAGCACCGTGCCGTCGCGCAAGCGCACCACCCGGCGATGGGCCGCGCCGCGCGGCAGCGTCGCTTCGCCCTCCATCCAGAACGCGTATTCGCGCGCGAGCTGCGGCAGGTAGCGCGTGTAGACGCCGTCGCCCTCCCGAGCCGCAATCAGGTTCACCATCGCGGCGAAAAACGGCGGCTGCGAGCGGCTCAGGTAGTAGGTGCGATTACCGTTCGGGATGTGCCCGAAGCGATCGATCAGGTGCGCGAAATTCCTCACCATGTCGGCGGCGACGTCGTGCCGCCCGCTTTGCTCGAGACCGAGCATCGTGAAGTAGGAGTCCCAGTAGTAGATCTCGCGAAAGCGGCCGCCGGGGACGATGTAGCGATGCGGCAGCGGCACCAGCGACGAATACGGCTGCGGCGTATCGGGCTCGCGTTCCAGCACCGGCCACAACTCCTCGATGTGAGATGCGATCGAACGATCGCCGCTCGATTGGAAGTCGCTCCCGCGAACGCGCGGCGCCTCGAAGTGCGCCTCGACGAAAGAACGCAGATCGAAGTCCGCCTCGCGCTGCGCACGCTGGTAGTCGCGCATCACGTCCTCGGGCGACAAGCGCGGCACCGCGTCGACGAAGGTCTTGCCGTCCTCGTACACCCGCTCGAGCTGGACGCGCTCGAAGAGGCCCGGATAGAGCTCGGACGGCGTGCGCAGCGCCGACGCATCGTCCGCCCGCACGACGAGGGCGTGCAGCGCCAGCGCGAGTACCGCAAGCATGCGGTACTGCGCGCCACGAGCCGTTGGCACGGGCCTGGTGGGCATCAGGACCCGATCATGACATCAACTAGAAGTCGTAGCCGACGCTGAACACCACCGAGCGACCGAAGATCGGCCGACCGTTGGGCGCCGCCGGGTTGCGCGGATCGCCCTCGGTCAGGCCGTCCGAGTCCGTAATGTTGTCGCCGTGCACCTGGAAGTAGAGCCCGCCCGCGGTATTGACCATCACGCCGACATCGATCTTCTCGTAACTGTCGAGCTTGATCGTGTTGGCGTTGTCGTCCCAGCGCTCGCCGATGAAGTTGAGGCCGGCGTACACCGTGGTATTGACGTTGGCGGTCTCGAACGTCCAGGAGGGCGAAAGACGCGCCTGCCACTCGGGCTGTCGCAGCACCTGGTTGCCCACGTCGGTGGGCGTGGTCGAGTCGGTGATCTCCGTGCTCTGCAAGGTGCCCAGGAAAGAAATCAGCACCGGGCCGAAGTAGAGCGCGCCGTCGAATTCGACACCGTACGCCTCGGTCTGGAAAGCCGTGGGCGGCAGCACGCCGCCGACGGTCGATGCGAACGCGTCGTTGGTGTTGTAGAACGCAGTGGCGTAAGCGCGGATCGTCGGCGTCGAGTACTTGAGGCCGGCTTCCACCTGCTCCACCTCGTCGACCGTGTTGCGGTTCTCCCGGATGTCGTCGAAGTGCGGCCACAGGAAGCCGCTGGAATAGCGCACGAACGTGCCCAGCTCGTCGGTGAAGTCGAAATTGACCGCCCCCGTGTAGGCCCACTCGTTGCCCGTTAGGTGCGTGGTCGTATCGACGACACCGTCCGGGAATGACGTGTTGGCCGCGGCGGTGTCGAGCACGTAGTCGAGCGTCAGGTCCTCGTTGCGCACGCCGAGGTCGAGCCGCAGCGCATCGGTGATCTGCCAGGAGTCCGCCAGGTAGAGCGCTTCGGCGCGTGCGTCGCCGCCAGACTTGAGCCCGAACAGGAATCCGGCGTCGCCGCCCGCCGCGGCGATGTTCGCCGGCGTGATCGCGGGATTGAGCGGCTCGCCGTTGTCGGCGTTGTGCACGGGGATCGGATTGCCGATGGTCCAGAAGTCGTCCGACGACCAGGTCGCGTAGTAGTAACCGAACGTGACGTCGTGACGTTCCGCGAACATCTTGTTGAGACTGATGTCGTTGATCAGCGCTTCGAGGTCCTTCTGCACCACCCAGTGCCCGTAGGTCTGCACGAAGTCGCCCGCTGCGAGCGTGCGGCCACTCACCGTGGTCACCGGTGCGCCGGTCACGGCGCTCACCGCCCCGGCGGTCACCGCCCCGCCGGACGGCACGAACCCGTAGGTATCGGCGTCGCCCTCCATGAAGGTGAACTGGTCACGAATCGTGACGCCGCCACCGACATCGAATTCGGCGCTGCCGCCGCTCACATTGCCGTCCCAGCCGCGGCCCTGGGCGAAATCGTAGATCTCGGTATCACCCGCCGCGTCGATCTGCAGCTGCCGGAAGCGCGTCGCATTGCCGATCTGGGCGAACGAGCCGAGATCGAGCCCGGCGTTGAGCGAGAACGGCAGCACCCACTGGCCGTGATCGTCCGTCATCCGGGTGAAGACATTGACGCGCCCATTGTCGAAACGCTTGGTCAGGTTGACGGTGAACTGGTTGCCCTCTTCGGCGGTGAACTGCGCATCGCGGATTCCGGGCGACGACTGAATGTAGCCGCCGATCATGTAATAGAAGTCATCCGCCAGCGCGCCACTCAGGCGGGCATCGAGCCGCTGCAGGTCGAAGTCCGACCCCGAATACTTGATGCGTCCCTCGGTTTCATCGCTGCCTTCGAGCAGGTTGAAATTGACGGTGAGACCCGGCTCGCCCTTGCCGAACACGGCATTCGGGCCGCCGCGCAAACCCTCGACGCGTGCGATGGTCTCGTCGGTGCGGAAGATCGAGCTCTGTTCGAAGAACGACAGCATTTCGGTGCCGTAGAGCGGCGAGCCGTTGATGGCAAACGTCACGAAGGGCGCGTCGCCGCCACCCGGCAAGCCGCGCACGTCGATGTTCGCACCGGCGATGCCGCCGGAGCTCTCCGCCCACACACCGGGGATCGACTTGACCAGGTCGGCTGTGCTCTGTGGTGAAATCTTCTCGAGTTCTTCTGAGTCGATGGTCGTGACGGCGAAGCTCGCTTCCTGGCGGTCGGTGCCGCCGCCACCGGGAGTGCCGATCACGACGACGACCTCGATGGGTTCGTCCGGGGGAGCAGCCTCTTGCGCGACTGCAGGGAGCGAGAAGACGGTGGCGAGCGCAAGCGCGCCCTGGCTGCCGAGCGAACGTCGGCAAGCCGATGCGAGACGCGGATTCATGATTCCCTCCTTAGAAATCGGCGGCGGCGCGCCGCGCCGCGGGGCCTCCCTGTTTCATCCCCGTTGGCAGAGCGTGTAACTTCGATTTATCGCTGTCAACGAATTCCGCGCGCGTGTTGCCCGGCTGCCACAATCACAAGCGCCGCCACCGCCGGTGCGAGTGCATGTTTTGAAAATTCTTACATCGGTCGCCTTCGCCCTCCTGGTGCCGTGCACCTCTCTGCCGGCGAACTCTGATGCACTGCGCTTTTCCGTTCCGGACGGACGTGTCCTCAACGAGTTCTACCGCGAAGGGCCCGTCGCTGCTCACGTGGTGCTCAGGTCGGGTGCGGACGCGCGCGTCGTGGTCGCGTTCCCCGCGGGCAACAGCGGCGTCGCGCTGTGGTTCGATGCACCCGCCACATTCGCCTGGTCGCCGACCGTCACGCTGAACCAGGCGCGGCGCGAGTTGCCGGGCGCCAGGCTGTTGCATGGGGTCAGCGCCGAGCTCGTGGCGCACGGTGGTGATCTCACGGTGACCCGGGTGCTCGCAGGAAGCGTGCGTGTGATCCGCGCCTGCCAGGACAATGCGCAAGAGCCACCTGCCGAAATGCTGATGATGCCGCGGCTCGCCGGCGACACCGTTACCTGGGAGCGGCAACGCCTCGACGGCGCGCCGGGATATTCCGTCGCGCTGCGCGTCGTTCGTGGCACGCTCGGCGGCGGCGGCGGTCGTCCGTTCGAACTCGTTCCTGCCGCGAATGGCGAGCTGCGCCTGCGGATCACCGCGCTCACGGGCGAGCCGCCCCTCACAGCGCTCGCCGCAGACGAGGTGCTGACCGCAGCGGCGACACCGGACACGCGCCTGCGCCAGGCGCTGACTTTTCTGAGCTTTGAGGAAAAATTGCTGGCCGGCTCCTGGCGCTTCAATACCTACTTCGGTCGCGACACCCTGATGTCGCTCGAGCTACTGGCACCGGTGTTGCAGCGGCGCGCCTTCGAGGC
>DATIEU010000393.1:0-3152 GCA_035455565.1 Steroidobacteraceae bacterium
GATCGCGGGCGCGACCATCGGCGCCAGTCAGGCTGGGCGCATGGACCAGATGAATCAGATGAATGACTTCAAGCCATACACAGCCGAGGCGGTGAAGGCGGCCATGGGAGAGGGGAAGACCACCCTTCTCTTCTTCCACGCGCCATGGTGCCCCGTCTGCAAAGCGCAGGAACCGAAGGTGAAAGCGCACCTGAACGGGGCCCACAAGAACGTCGTGGCCTTCAAGGTTGACTACGACTCCAACGTCGCGCTCCGTAAGGAGCTCAAGGTCGACAAGCAGTCCACGCTGATCCTGTACCAAGGCATGAAGGAAGTTGCGCGACTGAGCTACAAGAGCGACGACGAGTCGATCGCGGAGTTCTTCAGCCACGCATCGATGATGCACGGAGCCCAGTAACCGATGGGGCTCGTCGCGCTCGCTCTCGCGTTCGTGGCTGGGTTGCTGACTGCGCTTTCCCCATGCGTGCTGCCGTTGCTGCCGCTCGTCATGGGGAGCGCGGCGCGCAACCGCTACGGTCCGGCGGCGCTCGCGGCGGGCTTTGTCACGACATTCACTGTGCTCGGCGTGTTGCTGGCTTCCCTTGGAACGGCATTGGGGCTGAGCGACACGATCGTGCGGAACATATCGGCGGCGCTGCTGGTCGCGGCTGGTGTGCTGATGATAAGCCATCGGCTACAGGACGCGACGGGCCGATGGTTGTCGCCGCTCGCGTCCGCCTGCGCAAAGGTGTCTGCGCGCACGGATCAGGGAGTCGGCGCGCAGTTCTTCATCGGCGCTCTGCTGGGTGGAGTCTGGAGCCCCTGCGTCGGACCGACCCTCGGCGCGGCGTTGGGCCTGGCGACACGGAGCGACACGCTTGCACACGCCGCAGCCATCATGGCTGCGTTCGGACTCGGCTCAGCGACGCTGCTGCTGGCTGCGGGATACGCGTCGCGCGCAGTAATCGGTCAGCGACTGCGCCTTCTGCAAGCGGGCGAGAGCGGACGGCTCGTGTTCGGCATCGTGCTCCTGCTGGTGGGTGCGTCCGTGGCTTCGGGAGCGGATAAGGTCATCGAGTCCGTAGTTCTGGCGCGGCTGCCCCACTGGTGGATCGATCTGCTTGCCGGTGCCTGATACGGAAAAGAGCGGGCAACGAAGCACGCGTTGTAATCCGCGGGCGAGGATGGGGGCACTTTGCGGACAGTGGGCCTCACGGGACTGACGACCGGTATTGCACTCGGAGGGTTGTTCGGGCTTGCCGCCGTCTCCTTCGCGGACTGCGTCGGACCGGACTGCATGTACCAGCGAATCGTCGGCGTTGTGGGGCACGCCGCGGGCGGTGGTGTGGCAGGTGCCACCGCGAGCTTGCTCGGCCACACGTTTGTCCGGTTCGTTCGGCAGCATCGCGACCGCCGCCGTTAGACCTCGCTGTCCATCAGCAGTCGCCGCGTGTTGGCCGGACGGCGAGCTGAATAACCTGTGAGTGAGGCTGGTTGACCTGGGGGGCGCGTCGCGACCTTGACACCAACTCGGAACAGCTCTTTCAGTGGAGTGGCCGGCGGGCGTGAGACCTGCGGCGACGCCGGGTCGCATGTCGCAACCCAAGCGCGTTGAGTCGCGAAATCAACGTGGTAGGTTTCACGCCGAGGATGTCGGCGGCGCCGTTCGGTCCGTAGATGCGTCCCTCGGCGAGCTTGAGCGCGTTCTTGAGGTTCGCCTGTTCGCGACGCCTCCATTCAACCTCGGGTATGACGTCGGAGGGCGCCTCGCTCATACCCTCCTTCAGAGTTGCGCGCGTCGGCTCGACTGGCTGGCTAAGAATGCCGTCTAGACGCAGCGAGTCACCGCGCGACAACAAGACCGCGCGCTCGATGACGTGTTGAAGTTCGCGAACGTTCCCAGGCCAGCTGTACGCCTCCAACTGGCGGCCGGCCGCCACTGTCAGACGCGGGGCTCGTTTGCCGTATCGGCGTGCGGCGACCTGCACGAAATGCCCCGCGAGTTCCGTGATGTCTTCTGGTCGCTCACGCAACGGCGGCAACGCGATCGGAAACACACTGAGACGATAGTAGAGATCACGACGGAAGTGCCCCGCCGAAACTTCACGCTCGAGATCCCTATTCGTCGCGGCGATTACTCGGACGTCGACTTTCCTAGTCATGTCATCGCCCACGCGCTCGAACTGCCCGTCCTGAAGTACGCGAAGCAGCTTGCCCTGAAGCTCGATCGGGATCTCGCCGACCTCGTCGAGAAACAGCGTGCCGCCATCTGCAGCCTGGAAGCGCCCGGCCCTATCGCGCAACGCATTCGTGAACGCACCTTTGATGTGGCCGAAAAACTCGCTCTCGAACAGGTCGCGCGGAATCGAAGCACAGTTTACGGTGATGAGCGGCCGGTGTCGGCGCCCGCTGCGATCATGAATTGCCCGCGCTACAAGTTCCTTGCCCGTCCCCGATTCACCCTGGACCAAAACAGTCGCTGACGTCGGCGCGACAATGGTGATCTGTTCGAGCACCTTCCGAAGAGCGGGACTCGTGCCGATGATGCCGTCCGGCGCGTCGCTCCTGATGTCTTGGCGAAGATAGGTATTTTCGAGCTGCAGCTGTTCGTGCAACCGTTCGATGTCGGTCAACGCCCGAGCATGCGCGATCGCGATCGCAGCGTGGTCGGCAAACGTGCGCAACCAAGTAAACGTCTCACGATTACACGGATCGCGGCTGAAGACGCCGAGCACGCCGAGGATTTCCCTACGAAATACCAGCGGCTGGCCGCCGAAGCTGCAGATGCGCTCTCGCTGTACCCAATCGGGCGACGCGATCCAATCTTGATCGTGAGCAACATCCGGAATGAAGATCCCCTCGCCGGTTGCGCCAATGCGTCCGATCTTTCGCTCGTTCAACGGAAAGCGTCTGAATGCGCCGGTGAGGCGCGACCAGTCGGCGCGACCATCGAGCGGTGCGCCTGCGCTGGCGGACAAGTGCAGACAGCGAGTCTGATCGAGACACTGGGCTCGCATCGGGCAGGTCGGGCAGATGTCACCTGGAGCGATTAGCCAGACACGCGCTAGCGCAACGTCCGATCGTTCAACGAGGCCTTCAACGATCTGGGAGAGCACTCTGTCGACAGACCGCTCGGCGGCGACGGCGAGTGCCACCTTCTGAAGGCTCTCAGG
>DATIEU010000394.1:0-6199 GCA_035455565.1 Steroidobacteraceae bacterium
CTCGCACCCGACAGCGAAGCCCGCCTCTGGCTCGGCGCGGTGGCCGCGCAACGTGACGCCTTGCTCAGGCTGTGGAAGAACGGCGAGATCGGAGATGACGTGCTGATCCGGCTGGAACGGCAAATCGACCTGGCCGAGGCCCGTTTGGCGCGAGAAGACTGAGCGAAACCCTGCCGGTCCGGCCTTCCTGTAGGACAAAGTAGGAGGGTGCTGACGGACCTGTGCGATTCCGCCGACTGACGGACATGGTCGCTACGGCGCAGCATGAGGGCCGTATGGAAACCACGGAATCTAACAAGCAGGCACGTCGCGGCCGTTCCAGCTCATCACCCGACGACGGTCAGGATCCAGGCGACGTGCACGCCGACACGGATGAAACCAGCGAGCCCTGGTCCGAAGAGGAATTGAGCTGCCTCTTGCGACCTCAGGCTGGCTAGTACGACGACTCCTCCTTCGCAAGGCCCCGGTCGAACCGCCGGGGCCTTGTCATTTGTGACCACACTCCACCGGGGCTAATCTGCGCTCCCAAGGGATTACCTGGGGAGAATCAGATGCAAAAGCTGAGCTCACCGAGCGACTCGCAGCCATGACTCGCACCGGCAAGGTTTTCGGGGTCATCGTCATCATCATTGCGGTTGCGGTCGTGGGGCTTGGCATCACGCTCAGCCGCGATACGCCCTGTGGCCCGGTGCCCGCGCCGCCCGCCAACGTGCCGCTCATGAAGGCGATCGTCTATCGCTGCTACGGCGCGCCCGATGTACTCAAGGTCGAGAGCATCGAGAAGCCGGCGCCCACGGCGACCCAGGTGCTGGTCAAGGTGCGCGCGGCTTCGGTCAACCCGTACGACTGGCACTTCATGCGCGGCAAGCCGTATTTCATGCGCCTGGATTCCGGCATCGGCGCGCCCAAAGAAACTCGTTTCGGTGTCGACTACTCAGGCACCGTTGAAGCCGTGGGTCCCGACGTAAAGACCTTCAAGGAGGGTGACGAAGTGTACGGCGCGAGAACCGGGGCCTTTGCCGAGTACGTGATCGTGCGCGAAGAGCGGATGGTCGTGCCCAAGCCCGCCAATGTGAGCTTCGAGCAGGCGGCTTCCATCGGAATCGCCGGCACCACGGCCCTTCAGGCGTTGCGCGACCGCGGCAAGCTGCAGGCAGGTCAGAAGGTGCTGATCAATGGCGCTTCGGGCGGGGTCGGCACGTTTGCGGTGCAGATCGCGAAGGCGATGGGTGCGGAAGTGACCGGGGTATGCAGTACGCGCAACGTCGACATGGTGCGCTCGCTCGGCGCCGATCGGGTCATCGATTACACCAAGGAAGACTATACGCAGGGCGCGGAGCAATACGATCTCATCGTCGACATGGTGGGCAGTCGCTCGTTACTCGACAACAAGCGTGTCCTCAAGCCCGACGGCATTTTCGTCATCGTCGGCGGACCGAAGGGCGGCGACTTTCTCGGGCCCATGACCACGGTGATCAAGGCGTCTCTCATGTCCCCGTTCGTGAGCCAGGACATGGGCATGATGCTCGCGGACTCGAGCAAGCGGGATCTGGCGTTCATCGCCGACCTGATCCACACCGGCAAGGTCACGCCCGTGATCGACCGTCATTACCCATTGAGTGAAGCGGCGGCTGCGGTCGCGTATGTGGAAGAAGGACACGCACGCGGTAAAGTCATCATCGACGTGGAGCAGCCCGCTCTAGCGCCAGTTGCTAGATGAATGAGCGCACCGGATCCTTGCCGTCCCAGCCGATGGACGCGCGGTAGAACTTGTTGAAGACGGGCTCGAACGCGCCGCCCAACTCGATGAGCTCCAGGAACCCGGGGAGCTCCTTCGTCGTATCCAGGTAGGCGACGCGCCCACCGCTCGGCACGCGCAGGTAGAACGCCAGCTCGTGGCCCGCGCCCCGATGCCGCTCCAGGTCGGCGTCGAAGTTCGCGGTCGCGATGCCGAAGTGATGAAAGCCGGGGCCGCGTTTCTCCAGCACTTCGCGGTACACCGAAGGCGCGTCGTTGTTCGGCTGGATGAGCTCGACATTCATGTGCCCGGCAAAGCTCATCGCCAGCGAGACTTCGGCGTTCGATGGCTTGCCGCGATACAACGGCGCCTCGCCGGTGAACTCGGGGAGCAGGAACCACGGCCCGACCTTGAGCTTCCTGATCCAGTGGTCCATGGCCGCGTGGATGTCTTCGACCACGTATGCCATCTGGATGATGCCGTCATCGGGTTGGCCGAACGATACGAGACTCATGCGCAGGCTCCCTGGTTCGTCTGACTTGCTTCGGGATACTACGCGACTTCGAAGAAATCAGCCCAGATCGAAAAGCACGGCTGGCGGCGAACCGGTACCATGATCAATGAAAAAATTCAGCACTCGGGGAGAAACGATGGCCCTTTCCAGACGCGATGTCGTTGGCATGGTGGTTTCGGGCGCTGCGGTGGCAGCCGGTGCGAGAGTCCATGCGCAGGATTCACCTGCTCAGCCCTTGAGTTCGCTCACCAAGTCGGCGCAGCCGATCACTGCGCCGGAGCACGGCGCGCGAATCGCCAAGGTGCAGTCCCTCATGCAGCAGCGCAAGGTCGCCGCGCTGCTGGTCGAGGCCGGGTCTTCACTCGAGTATTTCACCGGCATTCGCTGGTGGCGGTCCGAGCGAACCACCGCAGTGCTGATCCCGGCCGCGGGTGGCGTCAGCGTCGTCACGCCTTACTTCGAAGAACCCTCCATTCGCGAGACGCTCAAGGTCGCGGGCGATGTGCTGCCGTGGAAGGAGGACGAGAGCCCGTTCGATCTCATTGCCGGCGCCCTGCGCGATCACGCGCCGAAGGAAGGGCCGCTCGCTGTCGAGTCCACCACGCGCTTCTTCATTATCGATGCGGTCACCAGGGCGTGGCGGTCCGGCCGGCAGGTGATCTCCGGGGACGATCTCGTGCGTCCGTGCCGCATGATCAAGTCCGCGGCGGAGCTCGCGCTGCTGCAGGCGGCGAACGATGTCACCATCGCCGCCCTGAAACACGTACATGGCAAGGTCGAGGCGGGCATGCAGCGCCCCGACATCATGAGGCTGCTGGTCGAGGCCACCGAGGCGCTGGGTGGCAAGCACGAGTTCTCGCTGGTGCTGCTCAACGATGCGAGCGCCTATCCACACGGTTCGGAAAAGCCGCAGACGGTGCGCGAAGGATCGGTCGTGCTGGTCGATACCGGTTGCTCGGTTCACGGCTACCAGTCCGACATCTCCAGGACCTGGGTCATTGGCGAGCCGTCGGCGCGGCAGCGTGAAATCTGGGACACCGTAAAACAGGGGCAGGAGCTTGCGCTCCGCACGGCGAAGATCGGCGTGCCGGTGGGTGACGTCGACAAAGCGGTGCGCGCGTTCTACGAGAGCCGGGGATGGGCGAAGGACTACGGGTTGCCCGGCACGTCGCATCGCACCGGCCATGGCATCGGCATGGATGGACACGAGCCGCCCAACCTGGTGCGCAACGACACCACGCCATTCGCCGCCGGCATGTGCTTCTCCGACGAACCCGGAATCTACATTCCGGGCGAGTTCGGTGTGCGCATGGAGGATTGCTGGTACATGTCCGAGGCGGGGCCCAAACTCTTTACGCCGCTCGCCAGATCGATCGACGCGCCAATCTGAACGGACGTGCCGAGCGGCGCCGGGAGGGTTACTTCGGCGTAGAGCGTGTTGAAAGCATTCGCCATCCGCTCGAGCGAATACGCCTCGCGGATGCGCTGGCGGGATGCCGCTGACAGCCGCGGCAACGCGCCCGGATCCTGCAGAAGCGCGCCGAGCAGGTCAGCCAGCCCACGGGGATCTCGCGGCTTCACCAGGAAACCTTCGCGTCCATCCTGCACGACGTCGGCAATGGCTCCCACGTTGCACGTGATCGGCACCAGGCCCGCCGCCATGCTCTCGAGCAATGCATACGGCAGTCGTTCGGCGTGGTACGTCGGAAACAGAAACAGGTCGGCGTCCGCCATCAATTGGTCCTTTTGTGCGCCAAACGCAGCTCCGACGAATCGAACCGCTGCTTCGAGCCCGTGATGCCCGACCCGCTGGCGAGCTGCCGCTAACAAAGGACCGGTGCCTGCGATCACCAGCGAGACGCGGTGTAACGATCCCTGCTCCTTGAGGATTGCGAGTGCATCCAGGATGTCCAGCAGCCCCTTGTCTTCGGCGAGGCGGCCGAAATGCAGGAGCCGCAACTGTCCCGCGCTGAATCTGGCCAGCACGCTGGCCGCGACGTCGCTCACGGCGACGCCGTTGGGAATGCGCACAACCCGCGTGGTTGACGCAGCAGCCCGATAGAAAGCCTCGTCCTCGCGCGAGATCGCAACGACCCCCTCGGCTGATCCGAGCACCCGGCCCAGAGTGCGGCGAGCGACGCGGCCTATCCAAGTGGCCGACTGGGGCAGGCGGCCGCCGTGAAACTGCAGGACGAAGGGCTGTGCACACACGAGGCACGTGGCAACGACCAGGGCATCGCGGATGCAAGCCCGCGTGCACATCGAAGTGTTGACGTGGACCAGCGAGGGGCGCCGGCGACGCAGCAACCGCGCCAATCGAAGCGGCGCGACGAACAGCCTTAGCCCGCGCGCGATGAAGCTTTCGTCGAGCCCTTCGCCCCCTATTGGGAAATGCAACAGCGTCCAGCGATCCTGCAGGGCTGAAGACAGCAAGCCGACGTGCGTGGAAATGCCACTGATTGCACTGCTCACCGGTCCGGTGATCACTACGCAGGGGCGTCGGTCGTCGGCTGCAGGGTTTGCCGTTGCCGAATGGGCGATCGCCTGCGCAATCACTTGCTCCCACGCATCGGCGATCCTTGCAGGAGTGACGCGCTCCAGCACCTCCTGCGTTCGTCCCGCGTATTGATGGCGCGTGCGCGCGTCCGCCATCAGCGCTGCCATCGCACGAGCCAGCGCCCCGGGGTTGTCGCGGGTGACCAATACGCCGTTGACGCCGGGGAGCACGAGCTCGCGCACGCCGCCGGGCACGAAGTGCTCGTGTCTCGTCAGCGGCCGGCTCGGGCAATCGGTGGCAATGACAGGGAGACCGCACGCCAACGCTTCGCCATGCGCCAGCGGAAATCCCTCGTAGCGCGAGGCCATCACGCAGAGCTTCGCGCGCCGCAGGAAAGCGCTGGGATCGGCGAGCGCGCCGGTAAACAGTACGCGGTCCCCCAGTTGCAAGTGCTGCGCCTGGCGTTCGAGTTTCGAGCGCTCCTCGCCGTCGCCGACGATGACGAGGCGCCATCGCGGGAACTTGCGAGCGATCCGGGCAAACGCGTCCAGCAGAGTGTCGAAGCCCTTGGCATGCGACAACCGTCCGACACTGACGATTTCGTCCCGCACGACCGGATGAACGTCGGCGGCAAGCGGCTTGACGGCGATCGGGTTGGCGATGACTACCCGGTTTTCCGGCGCGATCCAGTCGAAGTTGCGATCGACCGCCTGGCTCACGCTGACGACGCGGAAGGCCGACCGATAGCAAGCGCGCCGCAGCCTGTAATGGAGCGCCTTGCGCCAATGAGTGGGGGAGACATCGCCATGCTCGGTGACGATCACCGGGATTCCCGAGCCGGTGAGCGCCAGGAGTGCGTGGACGTTGCATCGAGCCATGTGCGCGATCACGACGTGCGGCCGGGATTCGACCAAGGCCCGGCGCAGCACCCGCAGAGTGCCGACCAGTCTCGGGATCAGGCGAATGACAGGCGTCGGTGCGCGCCCCAGGCCGAGGGGCACACGCTCTACCGCGGGTGGCAATGAAAAAAAGTCGCTGCGCGTGTCGTGGTAGGTCAGGACGGTGACGTCGTAGCCGCGTTGCGACAGTTCTGCAGCGGTGGTCGTCACCGCGCGTTCGACGCCACCGCAGCGCAGGCTCGGTACGAGGATTGAAACGCGGATCCCGAGGCGGTCCATGCAAGTTTTACCAACCAGGGCGCAGATCGACTCGCTCAGTGAACGTCCGATAGCTTTTGGAATCAGATTCCGACAACTCGTTCGCTTTCGCGCGACCTGCCCGACGAGTTGGGAGAGCAGCTATGACGATCCATTCCACCCTGCGCGATCTGCTCGAGCCCGTTTACCGGGACAACGTCGCGCTCAAGCAAAACCTCCATGCACTGCAGGACGGTTACTACCGTCTGCGAACCGCGACGTACGAGAAATTTCCGCAGCTCATTCAGCCCCAC
>DATIEU010000395.1:0-5141 GCA_035455565.1 Steroidobacteraceae bacterium
AATGCGAAGGGCGAGCTGGTCGGTCTCATGGTCGACGGCAACATTCACTCGATCTCGGGCAGCTACTGGTTCGATCCCGAGAAGAACCGCGCCATTGCCGTGCATCCGGCGATCATGAAAGAGGGGCTGACCAAGGTGTACCGCGCCGACGCGTTGCTGCGCGAGATGGGTGGGAAGTAGTCAGCGCGTGGCGGTGAGCTCGAACTTGACCGTGAGCTCGTCCTGAACCTGCAGCGCGCCCATGAGCGCGCTGAAGGGTTTCAGGCCGAGGTCGGTCTGCTTCACCCTGAATTCGCCGCGCGCCGTCAGGCGTGCGCCATCGACCTGCACGGCGACGGGCACGTGCACTTCGTGTTGCTGGTCCCTGACCTCGACGAGCGTGGTGACGTCGAGCGACGCGAGTGAAGTCCCGTCGACCGCCGCGGTGCTCAACCGCACATCCGGGAAGCGCTCGGCATCCAGCAACGCGGGGCTCAGCATGTTCTTGCGCGTGCCCTGCCGGGCGGAGTCGGAAACCTCGGCAGCAAAGTCCGCCCCCTCTTCCTTGCGCAGGTCGGCGGGGTCGACGTCGAGGGATGTCACCGGCATCACCAGCTCGAAGCCGCTGCGCGCAACGTCCTGTTGCAGGTAGACCTTGCCCTCGACGTGACGCGAGGCCACCAGGTGGTTGTGACCGGCGCTCGCCAGCGTGCCGGCGCGATACACCAGGATGCGCACCAGCGATTCCTCGGGAACCACCTGGTACACGCGCGCATTGCTGTAATCGCGCGCGGGCCTCGCCGGGACTGTCGGCGTCGGTTGGGTAGGTTCGGGCCGCTGTGCGGCCGGGCAGGCGACCAGGCCGCAGGCAATGGCAACGATGACAACTGTTCGCAGCAGGCGCGGCACGATTCACCTTCCATTCAGGTCTACGGTCGCAGATTCTAGCCAATGAGCGGCAGTGGACGACTGACGGAAGGCAGAACACCTCGTAACGTCAAGCGGTTGAGACCGCTTGACGCCTTCGTTAAGGTGGCGAGCACCCTTCCCTGCCGGGAAGCGGGCCTAAAGGAGCGTTTCCCGCATGCAGATCCGCAATACGACTGTCCGCTGGGGCGCCATAACCCAGATCTTTCACTGGACCATCGTGGCGCTGATCATCGTGCAATGGGTGATCGCCGAAGCGGCCGAGGAGATGCCGCTCGGCATGGAAAAATTTGCCACCCTCGCGCGCCACAAGTCGATCGGCATCACCATTTTCGCGCTCGCGCTGCTGCGACTGCTCTGGCGCTGGATGAACCCGACGCCGGATTTGCCCACCACGCTCAAACCGTACCAGCGCTGGCTCGCACACCTGACGCACTATGGACTCTACGTGCTGCTGTTCGCGCAGCCGATCAGCGGCTGGATCATGTCGTCGGCCGCCAATTTCCCGGTGAGCTACTGGGGTCTGTTCACGCTGCCCGACCTCGTCCAGCCCGACAAGGACTTCGCCAAAGTCATGGAAGAGGTCCACCACTGGCTGTTCCGCGGCATCGTGACGCTGGCGCTGATACACATCTTTGCCGCGCTCTATCACCATTTCCGCCTGAAGGACGACGTGCTCCGACGCATGTTGCCGTTCGGCCAGTTTCGTTGAGGTCACACAATGCGCCTGCTCGCCGTTGCACTGCTCGTTACCCACCTGGGGCTCTCGTCGGCCGCCACGACCTACGCCGTCGATAACGGACACAGCCACCTGGGCTTCACTGCCAACCAGAGCGGCGGCGATTTCGCGGGCCAGTTCGACAAGTTCACGGCCCAGATCGCCTTCGCCGAAAGCGATCTCGCCGGCAGCCACTTCGATGTGGAAGTCGATACCGGCTCGGTGAGCACCGGCGACGACGAGCGCGATACCGCGTTGCGCAGCCCCGACCTGTTCGATGTGGAGCACTATCCCAAGGCGCATTTCGTCAGCACCCGCTTCACGCGCAAGGCAGCGGGTCAGTACGAAGCGGCTGGCAAGCTCACGATCCGCGACGTGACGCGCGACATCGTTGTGCCCTTCTCGTTCGCCAATGGCAACGAAAGCGGCAAGGCGGTCGCCACGCTCAAGGGCGGCGTCACGCTCAACCGGCTGGATTACGGCGTGGGCCAGGGCGATTGGAAGGACACCACGTTGGTCGCGAACGAGGTGCGGGTGAAGTTCGACCTGCGCCTGACGCCGCGCGGCGCGGCGCCGGCTGACAAGACGGCACAGTCGAAAGCTGCGGCTCACTAGGTTGCCGCAGCATTTCGACGACGTTGGCGAATGTGTCGAGACCACACTCCGGCGTCTCGGCAAGCGCATCGTGCTGGCGCTGCCGCTCGCGCTCGGCAAGCCGGTGCCGCTCGCCAATGAGTTCTATCACCGCGCCTGCCGCGATCCATCGCTCGATCTTCGCATCCTGACCGCGCTCAGCCTGCGCAAGCCGACGGGCAGCAGCGAGCTCGAACGACGGTTTCTCGAGCCATTCGTCGCTCGTGTGTTTGGCAACTATCCCGAGCTCGACTATGTGGACGCAGTCCGCGCCGGCCGGTTGCCCGCCAACATCCAGGTCACCGAGTTCTTTTTCGAGCCCGGCGCGTATCTCGGCTCCCCATATGCGCAGCAGCACTACCTGAGCGCGAACTACACCCAGGTCGCGCGCGAAGTGCTGGCGCGCGGCGTCAACGTGGTGGCGCAGCTGGTAGCCAAGCGGATGGTCGATGGCGAAGCGCAATACAGCCTGAGCTGCAATCCCGATCTCACCGCCGATCTCCTGCCCGAGTTCGCGCGCGAGCGCGCGGCGGGCCGTGACATCGTGCTGATCGGCGAGCACAACCGGCAATTGCCCTTCATGTTCGGTGCCGCCGAGCTGCCGGAAGCGGCTATCGACTACCTGGTCGAGCACCCGCGTTACGAGTTCGATCTCTACTGCCCGCCCAATCTCGCTCTGGGCACGGTCGACTACCTGATCGGCCTCCATGCCAGTGCCACGGTGCGCGACGGCGGAACGTTGCAGCTCGGCATCGGCGAGCTGGGCGATGCGATCGTCTATTGCCTGCACCTTCGCCACCAGCAGAACGCCGCGTGGCGTCGGGTGTTGGAGGAGACGGGCGCCCTCGACCGCTTTGGTGCCGACATCGCCACCCTCGGCGGCGAGGGAGTCTTCGAGCAAGGCCTCTACGGCTGCAGCGAGATGTTCGTCGATGGTTTCGTCGATCTCTACCGCTGCGGTGCTCTCAAACGGCGGGTTTATCCGCACCTGCCGTTGCAGCGGTTGCTCAATGCGGGGCGCATCGGCGAGCGTATTACCGTCGAGATACTCGAAGCGCTGCTCGACGCGGGAACGCCCGCGCAGCTCTCGGAAGCCGATTTCACCGCGCTACAGCGCTGCGGCGTTTTTCATGGCGCCTGTCGTATCGAGCGAGGCCGCATCCGCACCCCGGCAGGTCGCTGGGTGGCCGCGGACCTGGCTTCCGCGGAAACCCGCGCGGCGCTGGCGAGCGATGGCCTCGGCGCACACCTCACCAACGGCACGCTGCTGCACGCCGCCTTCTTTCTCGGCCCGAAGGGGTTCTATGCGGCGCTGCGCGACATGCCGGAAAGGGAGCGGCGCCAGTTCCAGATGTCGGGCGTGAGCTACGTCAACGAGCTCTACGGCGAGGACCGGGAGCTGCGCATCGCGCAGCGCCAGCACGCTCGCTTCATCAACAGCACGATGATGATGACCGCGCTCGGCACGGCGGTCTCGGACGGCCTGGCGGACGGCCGCGTCGTGAGCGGCGTCGGCGGTCAATACAATTTTGTCGCGATGGCCCATGCGCTGCCCGGCGCCCATTCGGTGCTCTGCCTGCGCAGCACGCGAACCCAGGCCGGGCGCACGACGTCCAACATCGTCTTTTCCTACGGCGCGTCGACCATCCCGCGGCACCTGCGCGACGTCGTCATCACGGAGTACGGCATCGCGCAACTGCGCGGCAAGACCGACAGCGAGACCATTGCGGCGCTCCTCAACATCACGGACTCGCGTTTCCAGGCGCAACTGCTGCGCGAGGCGCAGGCGGCGGGCAAGATCGCGAAAGACTATTCCGTACCGGACATCCATCGCCGCAACACGCCGGCAGCCCTCGAACAGGCACTCGCTGCTCACCGGCAGGCGGGACTCTTCTCGGAATTTCCGTTCGGCACCGACTTCGCGGCCGAGGAGATCGTGCTGGCGCGCGCGCTCAAGCACCTGCGTAATCGCACCGCGACGCTCACCGGCAAGGTCGGCGCATTCGGCGGCGCGCTGCTGCGAGGCACGGGCTCCAGCGAATTGCGCCCCTATCTCGAGCGCATGAAGCTCGACCGGCCGCGTTCGGTCGCGGAATGGACGCTGCAGCGCCTTCTCGCGGGCGCCCTGCGCCGCGAATTGCACTGACCCGCTCCGTTTGCCGTCAGCGGGAGGGGGCCGGGGCGAGGGTGCGCGTCACAAGCGAGTCACTACGCCGCCACATGTTCTTCATCATCGCGGTGCATCCTCGTGGCGCTCAGCGGCGCGCCGCCAGGCGCAGCCGCCGCTTCAGCCCCCAGCGACGAGGCAGTCATCAACCGAGTCGGGTAGCAAGGACGGATGCGGTAAGTCCACGCGCTGCAGGACTGAAACCACCCTCCCTCTCCCGCCTGTGGGGAGAGGGTTGGGGTGCGGGCGGTCAGTGAACCGCGCGCTCCTGGATCGTTGCCTTGGTCGCCAGCGAGAAACGCGGTTCCGCCGTGGTCGCCTCTCCCGTCATCAGCTTGGCCACCAGGCGCCCGACGGCCGGCCCGTGCTTGAACGAGTGTCCCGAGCCCGCGCCCACCAGCCAGGCATTACTCCACTCGGGATGCCGGTCGATCAGCAGGTCGCCATTCGAGCTGTTCTCGTATTGGCACACGCGCGCTTCCACCAGCGGGCGAGCTGCGAGGTCGGGGAATCTCAGCCGCAGGTAGTGACGGGCGTCGGCCAGTCCCTCGGCGGAGGCGATGCGATCGCCGGTGTCGGGATCGATTCGCGCGCCGTGCCGGTCGTGCGCAATCTTGAAGCCGCGGGCCTCGAGGTCCGGCATGCCGTAGTAGATGTCGCCCTCGTTGAAGTCCGCCCAGACGGGCAGCGCGCCGGCTTGAAAACGCGCATCGCCCG
>DATIEU010000396.1:0-17260 GCA_035455565.1 Steroidobacteraceae bacterium
GCGTCTCTGGTTCTACCACCACACGCTGCCTGATCGCAGGCGTGCTCTGCGCTTCCTCCTCGAAGGCACGCCGTGGTACCGGCGCGTGGGGTTCACCATTGCTTACCCGCAAGTCCGTAGCGCGATGACGCGGGCGATGAACATCGACACGGAATCCGCCAGGGCTGCTGAGCGCAGACTATTGGACGTGCTGGAGCGGCTCGATGCGGCGCTACAGGACCGTTCCTTCCTGGTGGGGGACCACTTCTCGAGGGCGGACCTGGCCGCCTGCGCCCTGCTCGCACCTTACTGTCGCACTGATGAATCGGATGCCGAGGCGAGCGCCGTGCTGCCTGAACGGCTCAGGACAATGCGAGCACAACACCAGAGTCGCCGCTATTTCACCTGGGCGAAGGACACCTACGGGCGATACCGGCATCCGCTGCACTAGCGGCGAGCTGCCGCGTACGACCGCGTCATAGGCTTTTTAGGGCCTGCTCCAGTCGATGCAGCGTCTGCATCGCCGGCAGCACCTGGCGCACGCTCGCGTTGGGTTCGCGCCGCTCACGGATCGCGGCGAAGAACTCACGATCCTGCAGCTCGATGCCATTCATCGACACATCCACTTTCGAGACGTCGATCGCATTGCCCTTGCCATCGAGCAGTTCGTCGTAGCGCGCGATATAGGTGCCGTTGTCGCAGATGTAACGGAAAAAGGTCCCGAGCGGCCCATCGTTATTGAACGACAGCGACAGCGTGCAGATCGCGCCCGATGGCACCTTCATGCCGATGCTCATGTCCATTGCGATCTTGAGCTGCGGGTGCATCGGGCCCTGCAGGGCGAAGACCTGTGAGGCGACTTCGCCGGTCTGATACTGGAACAGGTCGACCGTGTGGCAGGCGTGATGCCAGAGCAGGTGATCGGTCCAGCTGCGCGGCTTGCCGAGCGCATTCATGTTGGTGCGCCGGAAGAAATAGGTCTGCACGTCCATCTGCTGGATCTTGAGCTCGCCCGCCTGGATACGCTTGCGAATCCACTGGTGGCTCGGGTTGAAACGGCGCGTGTGCCCCGCCATCGCGATGAGCCCGGTCTCCTGCTGCACGCGCGCGACGCGCTCGGCGTCCGCGAGATTGTCCGCCATGGGGATCTCGACCTGCACGTGCTTGCCGGCGCGCAGGCACTGCTCGGTCTGCCTGGCATGCATCTGCGTGGGCGTCGCGAGGATCATCGCTTCGAGGCCTGGCTGCGCGAGGCTCTGCGCGAGATCGGTCGTCCAGTGCGGGATGTTGAACTTGCGCGCAACCTCGGCTGTGGAGTCGGCGCTGCCACCGGTGAGCGTGACGACTTCGATGCCGTCGATCTTCTGGATCGCCTCGAGATGCTTGACGCCGAAGGCGCCCTGCCCCGCCAATCCGATCTTCATGTGCGAGTCCTCTGCGCTCAGTGCTTGTTCTCGAGAATGATGTGCCCCAGCGCCGTGTTGGACGTCGGCACGTGATAGAAGCGATAGACCTCGCGCACCTCGTCGTCGAGCGCGCCGCGCGCGATCAGCCACATCACCATTTCGATGCCCTCGGAGCCGGCTTCGCGTACGTACTCGATGAAGGGAATCTTGGTGAGCGCCACGGGGTCCTCGACGAGGTTGTCGAGGAACCGCCTGTCGAACTCCTTGTTGATGAGTCCGGCACGCGCGCCCTGGAGCTGGTGCGACATGCCGCCGGTGCCGAAGATGACGACGCGCAGGTCCTCCGGCCAGGACTCCACTGCCTTGCGCAGTGCCTTGCCGAGATGAAAGCAGCGATTGCCGGTGGGCGGCGGATACTGCACCACGTTCACCGGCAACGGGATCACGCGGCACGGCCATGCCTTCGGCTGTCCGAACATCAGCGACAGCGGCACCGTGAGCCCGTGATCGACATCCATCTTGTTGACGATGGTGAGATCGAATTCATCGAGGATGACCGACTGCGCGATATGTGCCGCGAGCTCGGGATAGCCCTTGACCACCGGCACCGGCCGCGGCCCCCAGCCTTCGTCAGCCGGCGGGAATTCCGCCGCGCACCCCAACGCGAATGTCGGAATGATCTCGAGCGAGAACGCCGAGGCGTGGTCGTTGTAGACCAGGATGATGACGTCGGGCTTGATCTCGGCGATCCACTTCTTCGAGGGCTCGAAGCCCTTGGCCACTGGCGCCCAATAGGGCTGCGTCATCTTGCCCAGGTCGATCGCCGCACCGATCGCCGGCACATGCGAGCAGTTCACGCTCGCGATGATCCTAGCCACCCTTGCGCTCCGACTTGCTGCGGTTGCCTTCGACGGACCGCCCGCCCTCGAGCATCATCTTCGCGTATTCCTCCTGCGTAGAGCCGGTCATCAGCGCGGCGACGTGCTGGAACGACAGGCCGTCGGTGGAGAAGAGCTTGGCGAGGAAATAGATGTTGCCGCCGAGCTCGATCATGCGATTCCAGTCGCGCTTGAGGATCGCGTCGCGTTGCGCCGGCGTCATGGGAAATTTCTGCAGGTAGGCCGCCTGGTTCGCTTTGAACTCGGCGCGGTTCTCCGCCTTCATCAGCGACATGCAGAACATGTTGAGGTGATAGCCCTGCCGCGAGCGCTGCATGTCGAAGAGCGTGGTGCCCGGAATGTCGTTGAACTCCTCCGGAGTGCCCGGCGGAGGCGTGGATGGATCGCTCATGGAGTCCTGTGTCGTGAAGGTTCGAAGCCGTACAGACGCTGCGGGTTGTCCACCAGTATACGCGTCTGCATGGCGGCATCCGGCGCCATCAGCGGGATGAGGTCGACGAGATCGCCGTCGTTCGGCATGTGCTTTGTAATATTGGGATGCGGCCAGTCAGTGCCCCACAGGATTCGATCGGGCGCCACTTCGATGAGCGCCTGCGCGAAAGGCACGGCATCAGTGAACGGCGGGCCCGCACTCGAAATGCGCTCCGCGCCGCAGATCTTCACCCAGCAGTTGTCACGCCGCGCCAGCTCGAGCAGTTGACGGAAAGGCTCCTGTTGCAAACCGGCTGCGGTCGGCACCCGTCCCATATGGTCGACGACGAACGGGATCGGCAGGCGTCTCAACAGCGCGCCAAACTCCACCACGTCGGCCGCATCGAAGTGCAGCACCACGTGCCAGCCCAACGGACGGATGCGCTCGATCACCCGATCGAATTCGTCGAGATCCGGCATGCCGCCCAGGTGGCGCACGAAGTTGAAGCGCACACCCCGGCACCCGCCCTCGGACAGCTTCTCGAAATCCTGCGTGGTGAAGGAATCGTCCGCGTTCGCGACACCGCGATATTGTCCGCGGCTCTGGGCGATCGCATCGAGAATCACGCGGTTATCGGTGCCGTGACAGCTCGCATTCACGAGCACCGCGCGCTCGAGACCCAGGATGGCCTGCAACTCCCGGAATCTTTCCAGCGGCGCGTCGGGCGGCGTGTACGAGCGGTCCTCGGCGTAAGGAAAGCGGGCTGCCGGGCCGAAGATGTGGCAGTGCGCATCGCACGCGAGCGGTGGCGGCCGGTAGCGCGGCTTGCGCGTATCAGGATCGGGCGCTCGGCAGGTCGGTATCTGGCGGCTCACGCGGGGAACTCGAAGCGACTGCAATTTGTTATCGTAGCGATGGCCCGGGAAAGTGACAATCAACGCCGGCGCCCACGCGGAATGCACACACTCGAAACCGGCTTCCAGCAGCTCATCGACGGCGAGCTCGTCGGCAGTCAGCGCGCACTCGACGTGATCAACCCGGCGACCGCGCGCGTGTTCGCACGCTGCCCGGCCGCAACCCGCGAGCAGCTCGATCGTGCCGTCGCCGCAGCCCGCCGGGCCTTCGGCGATTGGCGCGCGACATCATTCGAAGAACGGGCGCGGCGCCTCAAGCAGGTCGCGGACATCCTGCGCCAGCACCAGGACTCGCTCGCACAGCTCCTCACGCGCGAACAGGGCAAGCCGCTCGCGCAGGCCCGCGACGAGATCGGGCGCGCTTTCAGCCAGTCGGAAGGCATGACCCGCATCGCCATTCCCGTGGAGACCCTGGTCGAAGATGCAGAGCGACGCATCGAGCTGCACTATGCGCCGCTCGGCGTGGTGGGCGTGATCACGCCATGGAATGCGCCCATCAATCTCGCGGCGGGTCCGCTCACTGCGGCGCTTTATACCGGCAATACCGTGGTGCTCAAGCCTTCCCCGTACACGCCGCTCAGCACGCTGCGCATCGGCGAGCTGGTGCGCGAGGTTTTTCCGCCGGGGGTCCTCAACATCCTCGCGGGCGATGACGAGTTCGGCCAGTGGATGACGGAGCATCCGGGCATGGACAAGATCTCGTTCACGGGCTCGGTCGCCACGGGCAAGCGCGTCATGGCGAGTGCGGCCGGCAACCTCAAGCGCATCACGCTCGAGCTGGGTGGCAACGATCCCGCCATCGTGCTCGACGACGTCGACGTCAAAGCGATTGCGCCAAAGCTCTTCTTCGCCGCCACCGTCAACAGCGGCCAGGTCTGCATGGCGATCAAGCGTATCTACGCGCATTCGGCCGTGTATTCCGCGCTGTGCGCGGCGTTGGCCGAGGAAGCACGCAAAGTCGTGCTCGGCGACGGACTGGAACCCAGGACACAGATGGGGCCAATCCAGAACCGCCGGCAGTATGAGCGCGTACTCGGCATCCTCGATGACACGAGGCGCCGCGGCGCGCGCATTCTCGCTGAGGGCGAGTTGCCGGAACGCGAAGGCTACTTCATTCCCCCCACCATCGTTACCGGTGTGCCCGAGGATAGCCGGCTGGTGCAGGAGGAACAATTCGGGCCCATCGTGCCTGTGCTCGAGTTCAGCGACGTCGAAGACGTCATCCGCCGGGCCAACGACACGCGCTACGGCTTGAGTGCCTCGGTGTGGAGCCGCGACGTGTCGCGCGCCACGGCGATCGCCGCGCGCCTCGAAGTCGGCACCGCGTGGGTGAACCAGCATCGCGCGACTTCGCCGCTCGTGCCGTTCGGCGGCGCGAAGGAGTCCGGGCTCGGACGGCAGTATTCCGCACTCGGGCTCAAGGGCTACATGGAGCCCCGCGTGGTCAGCATTCTCAAGTAAGCATTCGAAATCCAACCAGGGAGCTCACGATGAAGGCAGCAGGCGTCACACCGGCAATTGCGGCGGCGCTCTTCGCAACCACACTCTGGGGCGGCGTCGCGCGCGCCGGGCAGGCCGAACCGATCACCGGCACCGACATTCCCGCCGAGTTCAAGCCGCAGACCGATGCCTTCGATTACACGCGGCGCGAAGAAATGATCCCGATGCGCGATGGCGTGAAGCTCTACACGATCATCCTGATCCCGAAGCACGCCCAGGGGCCGATGCCGATCGTCATCACGCGCACGCCGTACAACGTGGAGAAACGCACCAACGCCCGCGAGACTGCGAGCCCGCTGATGGCGATGGCGCTCCGGCAGGACGACGAGCCGCTGGTGCGCGCCGGCTACGTGCGCGTCTACCAGGACGTGCGTGGCAAGCACAAGTCGGAAGGCAACTACATCGTCAACCTGCCGTTGCGCGGGCCGCTCAATACCGGCTCCGTCGATCACGCGACCGACACCTGGGACACGATCGACTGGCTGGTCAAGAACGTCCCGGGCAACAACGGCAACGTCGGCATCACAGGCGTTTCCTACGATGGCTTCCTCACGCTCATGGCGCTCTTCGATCCGCACCCGGCGCTCAAGGCGGCGGTGCCCGTGAATGCCATGGTCGACACGTGGATCGGCGACGATTGGTATCACAACGGGGCGCTACGCCAGACGATGATCGACTGGATCTACCACCAGACCTCGAGCAAGAAATCCGACTATGACCTGCCGTACGGCTACTACGACGTGTTCGCGGCATTTCTCGCCGCAGGTTCCGCGGGCGAGTTCGGCAAGCGCTACCACGCCGACCAACTGCCGGCCTGGAATCGAGTCATCAACCATCCGGCGTACACGGACCTGTGGCGGCAGCAGGCGGTACAGGAGCTCCTGGCGCGCATCGAGCTCAGGGTGCCGACGCTGCACGTGCATTCGCTCTTCGACCAGGAGGACATCTACGGCCCGATCGCGAGCTACAACGTGCTCGAGAAAAAGGATGCCGGCAACGACCGCAATTCGCTGCTCATCGGACCATGGCATCACGGGCAGATCCGCGCCGATGCCTCGAGCCTCGGCAAGATTCGCTGGGACTCCGATACCGCGCTCTATTTCCGCGAGAAGGTGCGCCAGCCCTTCTGGGACGAGCACCTGAAAGGCATCAAGCCGGCGAAGCCGACTCCGGCGGTGTTGGCTTTCCAGACCGGCGCCAACGAATGGCACGAGTATTCGACTTGGCCACCGCAACAGCCGGCCACTGCAAGGAGACTCTATTTGCATGCCGGCGGACGGGTCGCCTTCGAAGTGCCGGGCGCGAACGAGGGCTATTCGGAGTACGTATCGGATCCGGCGAAGCCCGTGCCCTATCGCGTGCGTCCCATCCTGCGCGATGGCGCCACGGATTCCACCTGGCGGGTGTGGTTGGTGGACGATCAGCGCCCCGTGGCCGATCGCACCGACGTGCTGGTGTTTGTTTCGGAACCGCTGGCGCAGCCGCTGACCGTCAGCGGCGAAGTCGTCGCGTCGCTGTCCGCGTCAACCTCCGGCACCGATTCCGATTGGGTGGTCAAGCTGATCGACGCGTATCCGGAAGAAAATCCGGCGCTGGTCGAGCTCGGTGGCTACCAGCTCATGATCTCCGCGGACATTCTGCGCGGTCGGTATCGCGAAGGGTTCGAGGTGGCGAAGCCGATCGCGGCCAACAAAGTGCTGGGCTACCGCCTGGCGATGCCGCACGTGAACCATACGTTCCTGCCGGGTCACCGGCTCATGGTCCAGGTGCAGAGCAGCTGGTTTCCGCTCTACGACCGCAATCCGCAGACCTTCGTCGAGAACATCGCGTGGGCGAAGCCGGAGAGCTACCAGCGCGCCACGCAACGCATCCATCACTCGGCGCGCTCGATGAGTTTTCTCGAGCTGCCGACGTTGAACGCGGCTCAGCCGGTGGCGCGCGCCCGGTAGAAGTCGCCGGAGTGGTGCGAGCGCTGGCTCTCAGTCGGCGGACACTTTCCATCGCCCGGCGACGGATTTGGTCCGGCGCAGCCGTCTAGCATGCTATGGACCAGGCGCTTCTCATTCCGCGGTCATCATCCACATGGCGTGATGCCGTCATCGGCTTGGAAGCGGTTGTCATGGGAAACAACCGCGCTTGATTCCTGCGCCTGACGCCGCCCAATTCATCGGAATCGGCAGGACCCGCGTCACGAACGGCTCGGGCGAAGGAGGGAATTTGCCGACTGCTCGGACAGACCCGACCAGAGCGATTTCGGTCGCGCTTCCAGCTGCAAGAGTCGCGGCTAGAGCCGCGCCCCCATTGCCGTCCGACGCCCACCTGGTGATCTGCGGTCCCGGCCACCCCGACCGCAACGCGTTCGAGACCTTCGTACGTCAAGGCTTTCAGCGCAAGCACGGCGCTTCCGTGCATTCGTTCATGCCCTTGTTGCTTGGGCTTCGCGACGCGGCAGGTGAGCTAGTGGGTGTCGCCGGGTATCGGCCTGCGAATGCCCAACGTTTGTACCTCGAGCAATACCTGCCCGACCCGATTGAATACATGATTGCCGCCCGGAATCCCTCACTAGGAGTCCGCCGCAGGGAAGTCGCGGAAGTCGGCAACTTCGCATGCCGTGGCTTTCCAACGGCGATGGATCTGATTGGCCTGCTGACGGATTTTCTGCTCGCCCGCCAGCATCGCTGGGTGGTCTTTACGGCGACAAGCACCGTGCGAGGCATCATGCGTCATCTCGGAGTCACACTCACCGAGCTGGCGCCGGCGAACAGGTCGCGGGTCGCGATGACCACGGATGACTGGGGATCCTACTATTCGACCGATCCGCGGGTGATGCTCGGATATGTCCCGGCCCACCGCGGGTTGTCCGGCAATCTTTCCTGAGGTATCCGGCTATTCGCACTATCCTGGAGGCGCTGGCCGGATATTCCTCCGGCATCCCGGCCGTCAGCGACGATCGAGGCCTGGTGTCAGCCGCCTGTCTTCGGCAGCTGGTTGTAGAGGAAGCACGCTGGCTCGCTGCGGAGGGCTCCCAGCGATTCGCGTTGCTCGCCGCCAATGGTCGTGGTTGGGCGATCACCGACCTCGCGCTGTTGCACGCGGGCCTGGTGAACGTGCCGCTTCCGCATCACTTCGGTGCGGACCAGACCAGGCATGCCCTCGACAGCGCAGGTGTTGAGACGATTCTGACCGACACGCCGGACCGGATCACCGCACTCGACCTTGGTTTCCGCGAGGGTCCGATATCGCCGCGCACGCACCTTGTTCTCCTTACGCGCCGTGGCCATGATGAGCCGCTGCCCGCTTTGCCTGCCGGGACGGCAAAGATCACCTACACCTCCGGCAGCACAGCGGAGCCCAAGGGCGTGTGTCTGACCCAGCAGACGCTCGACGCCGTGGCAGGATCGGTCGCGGCCGTCGCGCGCCAAGCCGGAATACGCAAGCATGCGGCGCTCCTTCCGCTCTCCACCCTGCTCGAGAATGTTGCCGGCATGTATGCGGCATGGCTTGGCGGTGTCACCTGCGAGCTGGCGTCGGACGTTCCTGCCGCGATTGCCCGCGGAACGCTGTCGCCTCCTCTGCTCCTTGCCTTCCTGCAACGCCATCAGCCCGAGAGCGTGATCCTCGTTCCGGAGCTGCTGCGGATCCTTGTAACGGGCGCCGAAGCCGGTTGGCAGCCGCCGCAGGCGGCGAAGTTCTTTGCAGTCGGCGGCGCCTGTGTCTCGCGCGAGCTGTTGGAACGGGCGGCCGCCGTCCGACTCCCCGTATTCGAGGGCTACGGGCTGAGCGAGTGCGGTTCCGTGCAATGCCTGAATACGCCGCTGGCAGAGCGGCCCGGCAGCGTGGGACGGGCGCTGCCGCATGCGCGCGTGCGGATCGATGCGCGCGGCGAGATCCACATCGGCGGCGCGATCATGGGTGGCTATGTGGGGCAGGCGGCGCCTTCACCCGATGCGGAAATCGCCACCGGCGATCTCGGTGAAATCGACGCGGATGGCTTCGTGTACGTGAGCGGGCGCATCAAGAACCTGTTCATCAACTCCTACGGCCGCAACATCTCGCCGGAATGGGTCGAGCGGGAGCTCACTCAGGAACCTGCCATCGGTCATGCCGTGGCCTTGGGCGAGGCACGACCGTACCTGGTAGCCCTCGTTACTCCCAGCCATCCAGCGGTCGATCGTGGTGCCCTCGACGCCGCAGTCGCTAACGCGAATGTCCGTCTTCCGGACTACGCCCGGGTCATCCGCTTCGCGGTGGCGGAACCGTTCACGGTGGCGAACGGCCTGTTGACCGGCAATGGCCGCCCGCGTCGCGAACGCATCCTGGAGCGCCATGCTCCAGCGATCAACGAACTTTACTGGCAAGCCCTGGCCTCGTAAGCCGGGAATGAGGACGAGCATGGCCTTCTATGAAGAATTGTTCGAGACCACGCGCGATGAGCGCGAGTTCCTGATGTCCGCGCCGGTCATCAGGGAGGCGCTCGCCGGCCGCATCACGTTGCCGCGCTATCAGGCTTTTCTCTCCCAGGCGTTTCACCACGTGCGACACACCGTGCCGCTGCTGATGATCGCCGGCGGACGCCTGCCGGAGCGATACAAGCGCCTGCAGCAGGGTTTCATCCACTACCTGGAAGAGGAAATCGGCCACGACGAGTGGATCCTCAACGACATCAAGGCGGCGGGTGGGGATGCCGAAGCGGTAAGGAACTCGCTGCCGCATCCGGAAACCGACGCGCTCGTCGCTTATGTTTACGACACAGTCCAGCGGCGCAATCCGCTCGGTATCTTCGGCATGGTGTTCGTGCTGGAGGGCACCAGCGTTGCGCTGGCCCTTCAGGCCGCGGACCGGATCCAGGCGACCCTGAAACTGCCGGACGCGGCATTCACGTACCTGCGCAGCCACGGGACGCTGGACCAGCTGCACGTCCAGGATTTGCAGAACATCCTGCTGCAAGTTGCTGACCGCGAGGACCAGAAGGCGATCACGCAGTGCGCGCGTGCCATGTTCTGGCTGTACGGGCAGATGTTTCGCGGTCTCGATCGCGCCACGGCCACCACAGCTTGCGCGCGGAGGAAGACCGCATGAAGCTCGACACGGCACGCGTGCTGATCACGGGCGGCGCTGGCGGTATTGGATCCGCGATCGCGACCGAGCTACTGGATGCAGGCGCGATGGTCCTGCTCGCGGACATGAACGCGGATGCGCTTCTGGCAACGGCGCAGCGTCTGCGCCCACATGGCACACGCGTCGGCACGGTGATCGCCAACCTTGCCGATACTGCGAGTCTCGCAGGACTCTGCCACAGCGCCTGCAGCTGGAATGGCGGAATCAACGTATTGATCAATAACGCCGGGGTGAATCACTTCGGCCTGTATGACGAGTTGAGTGAAGCGCAGATCGGGCAGACCGTGGCGATCAATGTCCTGGCACCCATGCTGCTCACGCATGCGCTGCTGGCACATCTCCGCAAGCAACCTGAAGCCCACGTGCTGAACATCGGCTCCGTATTCGGCACCATCGGCTACCCGGGCTATGCCGCGTATTCGGCCAGCAAGTTTGCGATGCGGGGCTTCACCGAAGCGCTGCGCCGTGAGCTCGCCGACACGCACGTACACCTGCACTACCTCGCCCCCCGGGCGACGCGGACTTCCATCAATACCTCCGCCGTGGAGCGGATGAACGTCGCCCTCAAGGTCAGCATGGATCCGCCGCAGACCGTAGCGCGCACCCTGCGCCACGTCCTGGAGAAAAACGTGAGCGCCGCGGTGGTGGGCTGGCCGGAAAAGTTGTTTGCGCGCGTCAACGCACTCGCCCCCGTGCTCGTGGACGGCGCCATCCGCAAGCAGCTCCCCACTATCCGGCGCTATGCAAGGAAACCGGCTGCCGCCTCGAGCGAGGTCAACCAGGTCAATCAACTGAGGACACAGACCGTATGAACCGCAGAATGATCGGCGCCGCCGTCGGCGCATGGCTGTTGCTCAGCCTGGGACACTCGAACCTGACAAGGGCAGATGATGCCTTCGAGACCGAGCTGAGAGCGATCCAGGACGGCTGGGCCGTGGCGAACTACCAGACAACGGGCAAAGAGGCGAAGAACGCCGCGTTCGAAAAACTCGCCGCCGAGGCCTCCAGCTTCACCGCAAAGCATCCGCAACGCCCGGAGCCACTCATCTGGGAAGGCATAGTGCTCAGCACGTGGGCGGGCGCGAAGGGCGGCCTGGGTGCGTTGGGGCTGGCGAAAGATTCCCGGGCGCGACTTGAGGCTGCGCTGAAGATCGACGAGAACGCACTCAACGGCTCCGCGCACACCAGCATCGGTACCCTCTATCACAAGGTTCCTGGCTTTCCGGTCGGCTTCGGCAGCGACAAGAAGGCGAAAGAGCACCTGCAGAAAGGGCTGAACATCAATCCGGACGGTATTGATCCAAACTTCTTCTACGGCGAGTTCCTGTTCGACAAGGGTGAATACCAGCAGGCGCTGAATCATCTCCAGAAAGCGCTGAACGCGCCGCCACGTCCGGGCCGCGAGCTGGCCGACGAAGGCCGGCGCCAGGAGGTCCGCGAGCTGATTGCTAGAACAAAGGAAGCACTGAGCTGATTGTGAAGTCTCGGGGCATTATTCAACCGGTCGCGCGTGCTGTGCGATAGAAGTTGCCGGAACGCACCCTGACCAGCGCCCGCTCGGGATCGAAGGCGACCCCGAGCGGATCGCCGCCTTTCGCGACGACCTCGATCTGCTGCTGCAGGATCTTCCGCTGCATCATGATGCCGCGGTCGCTGGTGACGAGATGCTCCTCGGAGTGCAGGGAGATGGGTCCCTGCCCCGCTTGCGCTTCGTAGTCGCCCGGAATCCGCTGATGCTCTTCCTCGGTCATCTCACCCCAGGTCTTGCCGTTCAACCGCATCTCCCAGCGGGGCGAGCCGGCCGGCAGCTTCATCGCCATCGCCAGCGCGTAGTGCGTGTCATCGACCGGGACGACCCAGGAAATGCCCAGTGATTGGCCGGCCTTCATGCCGACGTCGGGCACGCTCATGATGTTCGGCATCAACCACGTCGAGATGCGATCGACTTCCTGGCCGTCTTCCAGCTGCCGCACCGCCGAGTAGCACACGCCGTGATCGGCGGGAAAGAACTCGACTTTAGGCATGAGCGCAAACTGCGCGTGAAACTGGATCACGCTCAACGTGGAGTGCAGGACGTGAACGTGGAACGGGTCCATGATGTTGTCGTTCAGATGCAGCCAGCTGTGCGGCACAACCTCGAGGCTGGCATCGCCGGTGGCGCCGAAGCCACCGATGCTCACCCATAGCCACTCGTCGCTCGCGATGCTTTCGAGGTTGTCGTAGCGCGGCAGCACCGGCTTCTTCTGCGGCGGCCCCAGGTATGCGAAGACGAGCCCGTAACGCTCCTCGACTGGATACCAGGGCTGGCGCACGGCGTCGCGATGCCGCCCGCCGTCGGGCTCGCAGGGCTGCTCGAGACATCGACCTTCCACGTCGAACAGCCAGCCGTGGTAGCAGCAGCGGATGCCCTGCTCTTCGACGCGGCCATAGAAGAGCGACGTACCGCGATGCATGCAGCGTGGGTAAAGCAAACCCGCATGTCCCGCGCGGTCGCGAAACAGGATCAGGTCCTCGCACAGGATGCGCACCTTCTTCGGCAGGTCGCGCAACTCCTCGGACACGGCGATCGGTTGCCAATAGCGGCGCATCAGTTCGCCGCACGGCGTGCCTGGGCCGACTTCGGTCAGCAGCTTGTTCGGGTGTTGCGCCGGACGTCCGTAGGCAGTACCTGCGTCGATCTCGTTCATGGCGGCCTCTCTGCGCGGCGATGGCGTCGAAGCCAGCAGAGGCTAGAGGATGTACGGGGTTGAGGCAAAAAAAATGGGGCCCGTCCGCGCACGGACGAGCCCCACTGCTCGACAGGTCTGCTGGCTTTAGAAGCGCCAGGATCCGGACAACCAGAACGCATTCGCGTCTGCGCCGGTCAGGTCGATAACCTCATACTCGAGCCGTGCGTTGAGGCGCTCGAACATGGTCAAGCCCACACCGACGCCGTATACGAAGTCTTCGCCGCTGTCGTCAGAAGTGAAGACGTCGTCGCCCAGGTCGTCGATGTCAACGCTCGTCTCCAGGTCGTAGAAGTAATAACCGGCGCGCGCGGAGAGCTCCACCGGCCCCAGCGGGACCGTGCCTACGATGTAGGGCGCAAAGCCCGCTAGCTCCACGGTGTAGTCGCCGCTCGACCCCGTGGCTGTGAAGTCATCGTTCGGCCGGCCAAAGTCGAGATACGCCGCTTCGAACGAGATGTAGGGGTTCAGGCGGTACCCGACGAAGGCTTTCCACGACGTGTCGTCGGCGTCGAGGTCTTCGATCGCTTCATCGACACCATCGAGTCCGTCGAGCTCCACGTTGAACTGACCGACGCCGCCGCCGAAGTAGAAACCGCGCTCGTTGTCGTCCTGGGCCATTGCCTGTCCGACGCCGAAGACGGCCAGTGCCGCGACCGCCAACACACGAGTCATCATCGAAATTGTCATGCGCTCATCTCCTCAGCTGCTGCTCATAACAAAGCGGCCGCGAACATCGCGGTTGCGCATTGCCGGCTGAAGACTTGCAAGTCACAGGCCATGACAAGATCTACACATGCGGCGTGCGCGCAACATCGGGACCACGCGTATCGCGCGATAACGGCAACGCGCGTCGGCGGCGCAAGGAACGATTTACAGCACGCGTGCAACGTGCCGTCGCGGCGGCAGTCGTTACGAGTCCGGGCGTAACAACTACAAGCTCATTCCACGGATGTGGGGAGGCGCGTGGGTGTCGATAAATTGTCGCAAGCCCTCGGTGTAGCGTGTGCCACTCAGGAGAAATCCTGCATTGTGATCGCCGCTGATCTCGAGGAAAGCCTTGGGCTCGTTCGCCTGCTCGAACACCGCGCGCCCGTGAGCGAACGGGCTGATCTCATCCTGCGGACTGTGAACGACGAGCGTCGGCGTACGAACGTCGCGGACAAAGGCGGCGGTTGGATAGTCGAATCGCGACAGCCAGCGCACCGGCAGGAACCAGTAGTGGCGGCTCGCCACATCCGCGATCGACGTAAACGGGGATTCGAGGATCAGCGCCGCCGGACGGCGCCCACGCGCGACGTGGGCTGCGATAGCCGCGCCCAGCGAGTGGCCGTACACAACGATGCGATCCTCGGAGAAGCCGCGCGCGTCGCGCAGGTGATTCCAGGCGGCGTCGGCATCGCGATAGGTGCCTTCCTCCGAGGGCCGACCGGCGCTCAGCCCATAGCCGCGATAGTCGAAGATGAAGACACTGAGCCCGAGCTCGTGAAACAACCGGATCGAATCGAGACGGTGCGAAATATTCCCGCCGTTGCCGTGACAGTGGAGCAGCACGCGATCCGTACCACGGGCCGGAACGAACCAAGCGTGCAATGTCACACCGTCGCTCGTGCTGAAGCGCACGTCTTCATACTCGAGCCCGACGTCGGCCGGCGTGGCCGCGAGACCGCGGCCACCGATGTTTGGCAGATAGAGCAGTCGCCCCTGAAAGACGTAGACCAGCAACACCAGCACGGCGTACGCCGCACCCGCGCACAGCAGGAACGACATCACGGTTTGCACCTTCTCTGACCTAGGCTGCATGCGCTTGGTTGGACGCCGTGGCGCAAAGCCTGTAGAGTGCGCCGCGCTGAAGCAGGGTCGCGCGGTCAACGCCCCCTTTCGCTCGCAGTCTGTCCCACCCGGCGCACTTCGAATCCATCACCACTCTCGCTATTGACCGCCGCAGCGCAGAGCTGCCGTGCGAGTCAACTTCAAGGTATCTCATTACATGTCATTTTCCGATCTCGGGCTGAAGCCCGAGCTGCTGCGCGCCGTCGCCGAAAAGGGCTACGACACGCCGACGCCCATTCAAGTCCACGCCATTCCCGCGGTGCTCGCGGGTCGCGACCTGCTCGCCGCCGCCCAGACAGGGACCGGCAAGACGGCGGTATTCGTGCTGCCGATCCTGCAACGGCTTGGCGCTGCATCCGGCCGCGCGCCGCGCGCCCTCATCCTGACGCCCACTCGCGAGCTCGCCGCACAGGTTGCCGAGAGCGCACGCTCCTATGGCAAGTACTGCGGCTTGCGCACACTCGCCGTCTTTGGCGGCGTAAACATCAGTCCGCAGATCTCGGGGCTCCGGGCCGGCTGCGATGTGCTGGTCGCGACGCCCGGCCGTCTGCTCGATCTCGCGGAGCAGCGCGCAGTGAACCTCGAGCAGGTGCAGTGCTTCGTGCTGGACGAAGCCGATCGCATGCTCGATATGGGCTTCATACGCGACATTCGCCGCGTGCTGAAGCTGCTGCCGGCTGCTCGGCAGAATCTGCTCTTCTCCGCGACCTTTCCGCAGGAGATCCGCGAGCTCGCCGGCCGCTTGCTGCGCGACCCGGAGACGATCGAGGTCGCCGCGCGCAACACCGCTGCGACGGGGGTCGAGCAGGAGGTCTACCGCGTGCCGAAAGACCACAAGCGTCACCTGCTCGCTCATCTCATCGGCGAGGGCTCATGGCACCAGGTCCTGGTGTTCACGCGCACCAAGCACGGCGCAAACCGTCTCGCGCAACAGCTCGAGTCGAGCGGTATTCCCACGGCCGCGATCCATGGCAACAAGAGCCAGGCGGCGCGCATCCGTGCGCTTGCAGACTTCAAGGCCAACAAGGTCACTGCGCTGGTTGCCACCGAGGTGGCCTCGCGCGGGCTCGACATCAAGGAGCTGCCGCAGGTCGTGAATTACGAACTGCCCCACGTGCCGGAGGATTACATCCATCGCATCGGGCGCACCGCGCGCGCCGGCGCGACCGGTCGTGCGGTGTCGCTGGTCTCGCCCGATGAGGTCAGCCTGCTCAAGGACATCGAACGGCTGCTGAAACGCCAGCTTCCGGTCACGCGGTTGCCGCAGTACCCGGTGCTTGCGCCAGCGGTTGCCACACAAGTGGCGGTTTCAGCCCCCTCGAGCCGACCTGCACCGCGAGTCCAAAGATTCGGTGGGCGACGCGGGCGCTGGTAAATCCACAGCCGCCGGCTGACCGCATGCAGGTGTGCAAGCTGCTGATCTGCGTAGGAATGCGCTGACGATTCGACGCGGCCTTGCGGCATTGTCCGCGCGGCGCCCGATTTGGAAACTGCAGCCTACGGATAGCGCCCATTTGAATGGGTGTCGTCTAAGAGGGCCGATAATCTCCGCCCTGGCAGGCCCCGCGCACGGATGCGTTGGGGCCTTTCCTTTTAGTGCGCCGGGCGTCCTAGAGCAGGCCTTCGAGCCGTTCGAGATCGTTGATCATGCGCCAGCGGCCGCCGCTGTCCTCGACCTTGTCGCGCCACGCTTCGACGCGGGCCATGTACTCGCGTGGATCGTAGTTGTCGGAGCGGAGCTTGGTAACGTTGAGCGCCACGACCTCGAAGCCTTCGAGCTCGAGCGGCACCTCACGCACGTAGCCCTTGGCAAGATCCTCTTTCAGGTCGGAGAAGATCAGGATCTCCTTGCGACCGGTGCCCTTCTCGTTGAGGAACTCGATGGCCTGCAGCAGGCCGCCCGTGATGTCGGTGTAGGGAGAGGCGTCCGACCGTTCGACGAACGACTTCACGTGGCCCGCGAATACGCGCTTCTGCCGATTCGCGGTGCTGGGGCGATCGTCGAAGGTCGCCTTGGCGATGATGTCGGCCTCGCTGAAGCTGCCGGTGTCGATGCGCGCCACGGCAAACGAGTCCGTGGGTTCGAGACGCGACAGCATGAACAGGATGATGTGCTCCGCCTTCTTGAGCTCACCGCTGTAGGTGCCCGACGTATCGAGCAGCAGATACACACCCTTGTTGGTGGGCCCGGCCGAGCCACAGCCCGCGAGGGCCAGAAGTGCGACCAGGAGAATTCGATACTTCATAGACGCGCCTCCCGCATCTCGTGGTCGCCGTCCGGGCGCCTCGCCGTGAGTCTCGACTCGAGCCACAGCGGCACGAAGAGCGGCAAGTCGTAGAGCCGCTCGGCCAGCGTGCCGAGATGGCGGAAGCCGTTGCTCAGGACGCGCAGCAGCAGCGCAAAGGCGCGCAGCACTGCAATACCAGCTAGTCCGAGCACGGTGCGCAACGAGTGCACGAAGGTCTCGAGCGG
>DATIEU010000397.1:0-7815 GCA_035455565.1 Steroidobacteraceae bacterium
GCACGTCGGATGATTTTCGCGACAGCTGGTTCGCCGGCTTCACCGGCAATTACCTGGCGGTGACCTGGGTGGGCTTCGACGACAATCGCCCGACTGGATTGACCGGCTCCGCCGGCGCGCTCACGGTCTGGTCCAAGCTCATGCAACAACTCGAACCGGTCTCGTGGGACGCGACGTTGCCGGAATCGCTCGCCGATGTCTGGATCGAATATGCGACCGGTTACAAGGCAAAACCCGGTTGCGCCGAGGACCTGGTGTCGGTGGCCATCCCGGCCGACGTGGTGTTGCCCATCATGCCGGGCTGCGGTGACGATCCGTTCAGCGAGTTCGCTGAACGCACGCGCCAATGGCTCGAAGGTATCATTCGTCAATGAATCGGAAGGGGATCGTTCTTGCCTTGAGCCTGGCGCTGGCGCTTTCAGCGTGCAAGCTGCCTAATCCCTATACGCCGCCGCCACCGAAACAGCCGCAGCCCGCGCCGGGCGGGGCTCCCAACCTGCCGCCGCAAACGCCGCTCCCGCCGCCGGAACAGCCGCCGCAACCACCGCCTGCGCCGGAGGAGGAGCTGCCTGCACCGCCGCCGCCACGTGAGTATCAGCTGGGCTCGGCGGCGCAATCGCTGGTCAACCAGGCGCGTACCCAGGCCGCGGCCGGCAATTTCGCGGTGGCGGCAGGTTCCATCGAGCGAGCGCTGCGCATCGAACCGAACAATCCGCTGCTCTGGATCGAGCTCGGCCGCGTGCGCCAGGCGGAAGGCAACTACGCGCAGGCCGAAAACATGGGCCGCAAGGGCCTGTCGCTCGCGACCGGCGATCCGCGCACGCAGTCTTCGGCGTGGCGCCTGATTGCCGAGGCGCTGCGCGCTCGCGGCAAGGCGCCGGAAGCACAGGAAGCCGAAGCGCGCGCGGACGCACTGACGCCGCGCTGAGCACGCGCTAATACTTCGAGTGCAACGTCGCGGGCTCGAGCTCGCGCTTGATCTGCTTCTGGAAGAGCGCCGGCCCCACCCACGTATAGATGCAGAACCCGATCCACGTGAGCGCGAGCACGCCCTGGATGAGGGGATGGCCGAGGTCGCCGGCCACCAGCACGCCGACGCGATAAGCCAGGTAGATGCCGAGGAGCATCACCACGCGTCGCATGATCGAGCCGCCGCCGAAGAACGCGTTGAACCGCCACCACAAGCCAAGCAACGGACTTTCGCGCGCCTTTACCGCCGTGAGCAGATGAACTGCGCCCTCGTGATTGGCGTTCTGCCGCAGCACCAACAATGCATGCTCGCGCGCGCTTGCCGTGTCGCCTCGCTGGAGCAGCACTTCGCCCATCACCAGTAACGCGTCGGTGTTTTCCGGGTTGAGCTTCAGGCCCTCGTGAGCGTATTGCCCGGCGCGCTCGAAGTCGCGCTGCGACTTGTAGTAGTCGCCGAGCGCCGCCCAGGTGTCGGCGTCGTCAGGCGCGAGCTCGCGCGCCTTTTCGAGGAGCGGCAGGGCATCCTGGCGCCGGTTCCAGAGCTGGTAGAGCCGCGCGAGCCCGAGCAGCGAGTGCGTGTGCTCGGGCATGAGCCCAATCGCGCGGCGCAGGTGTTCCTCGGCGCGCGCGAAGTCACGCTGCGCGAGTGCCACCATCGCCGCGGCGTAGTGCGCGAGTCCGCTGTCCGGGTCGAGGCCCACTGCGAGCCGCGCTTCGTGTTCGGCGGCATGCAGGCGGCGCTCGTCGTGCAGGCATAGCGCGAGCAGCGCGTGCGCACCGCTGTGATCGGGGTCGACGCTCAGCGCCTGGCGGAGCGACTCGATCGCGCCCGCAAGGTTGCCGTGGTTGATCTGGGCGCGCGCCCGATCGATGAGCTGCTCGATATCGCGCGCCATCAGGACACCACCATCTTCCACACGGGATGATCCACCGCCTCGACGATCACCCGGCGCAACAGGATCGCGCCGATGAAGACGATGGCCAGCCCGTTCTGCGCTTTGCCGCCGAAATACTCGAACAGCGCGAAACCGGTCTGCTGCAGATAGTAGATCCAGTAGGTCACCGCGAGCTTCCACGCGACGACAACGAGGAAGACGTACTTCACGGCTCCGCTCGGGATGGCGCCGCTGGCTTCGGCCTGCACGAGGAGAAAGCCGAGAATGCCCGCGCCCACCAGCATGGTGATGGCGAGCTCGATTTCGCGCCGCCACGTCGGACCACGCAGGAAATAGGCATTCAAGGCGAACAGCAGCGCACCGAACGCGGCGCCCCCCATCATGACGGCGAGCAGCGCCCAGAACGGATCGATGACGAAGCCGCGCGGTTGTGTGAGAGGTTCGTCGTGGATCCGGTAGCCCGCGCTCACCGCCGACCCCCGTGCTGCTCGAGGAACTCGAGCACTTCATCGTACTGGCCGCCCTCGTTGGCGTAGCGGGCATAGTTGCGCGCGGTGGTGAGCCACTCGGTGGTGGTCGACTTGGTTTCCTTGAGTGCGGCGCGCAGGTGATCCATGGTCACGGGGCACTCGCGACCTGAATCGATCGATGCCTCGATCGCCTCGTCCACCGCGGTATCCACCAGGTCGCGCAGATCCGCGCCGGAAAATCCCGAGGTGAGGTCGGCGATCTCGCGCACCGGCAGCGCACCCGCAGTGGGGCGCTCGTGCAGCAGGCGCGCGAGGATCGATTCGCGCGCTCCGCGGTCCGGCGGCGGCACGAACATCACGCGATCGAACCGGCCCGGGCGGCGAAACGCCGGATCGACGGCCCACGGGACATTGGTCGCCGCCATTACCAGCACGTTCTGGTTGTTCTGCGCAAAACCATCGAGCTCCGAGAGGAATTGGCTCACGAGCTTGGAGGAGGTGGCCTCGCGTGAGTACTGGCGCTTGCCGCCGAGCGCTTCGACTTCGTCGAAAAACAGCACGGCCGGCGCGCTGCGGCGCGCCTGCTCGAAGAGCTCATGGAGCTTGCGCTCGGACTCGCCGATGTACATGTCGAGGATGTCGGATACCGCGACGTTGTAGAAACGCGCACCGCATTCGCCCGCCGTGGCGCGCGCGATCAGCGTCTTGCCACAACCCGGCGGGCCGTAGAGCAGAATGCCGCCGCCCGCCTTGCGGCGAAAACGCTGGAAAAGCGAGGGTTTCTGGAACGGCAGGATGATGCGCCGGTGAATCTGTTTCTTGATCTCGTCGAGGCCGCCCACGTCGGCGAAGGTGACGCGCTCCATTTCCGGCATCAGCAGCCGCACCACCTCGCTCGCATCGGTGTTGTCGTTCGCGTCTTGCGTCACTTTGCGGGCTGCCGAGCGGCGTGCGGCATCGAAAGATACGACTTGCGCCGTGAGCCGCGCTTCGAGTGCGCGATCTTCCAGCGCGGGATTGGTTTTTACGGCCTCGCGGTACTCGGCGAGACCTCGCGCGAGATCGCCGGTGCGGCTCAACGCCTGCGCGCGCAGTATGGCGGTCTCGGGTTCCTGGCCATCGAGATGCTCGAGCGCGCTTTCGGCGTCTTCGGCCAGCAACCAGGCGCGCGCGAGCTCGCGGCGTTCGGACTCGGGCCACGGCTTTGAATCGATGCGCGCCTCGGCCAGTATCTCGCGGGTGCGCGCGGGGTCGGCCCGCTCGAGGCAGGCCCGAATGAGGATCAGGGCGAGCTCGCGGCTCCGAGGAGTCGCGCGCAGGGTGTTGCGCAGCGCCTCGAGGGTCGAATCGTCCATCGCAACGCGCCGTCAGCTCGCTGCCGCGACCGGGTTGCGTTGTCCTGCGGTCAGTTCCTTGAGGCAATCCTCGACGATCTGCAGGCCCTCATCGAGCAAGACCTCCGTGATCGTGAGGGGCGCGAGGAAGCGGATGACGTTGGCGCGCACTCCGCAGGAGAGCAGCACGAGTCCCTTGCGCCCTGCCGCTTGCGTGAGCGCCTTGGTGAGCTCCGCATCGGGCGCGTTGGCATCGCGGTTCTTGACCAGCTCGATGGCGACCATCGCCCCCAGGCCGCGCACTTCGCCAATGCAGGGCAGACGCGCCTGCATCGCCTTGAGCCTGGTCACCATGCGGTCACCGATCGTGCGGGCGCGCTCCACCAGGTTCTCATCGCGAATGACATCGAGCGTAGCGAGTCCGGCGGCGCAACCGAGGGGCGAGCCTGCGAAGGTGCCGCCGAGGCCGCCCGGGGGCGGCGCATCCATGATGGCGGCCTTGCCGATCACGGCGGAAATCGGCACGCCACCCGCAACGCTCTTCGCGATCGTCATGAGATCGGGCTCGACGCCGGAGTGCTCGATCGCGAACATCCGCCCGGTACGCGCGAAGCCAGTCTGGATTTCGTCCGCGATCAGCACGATCCCATGCTGGTCGCAGAATTGGCGCAGCCTCTGCAGGAACGATGGCGGCGCGATGTAGAAGCCCCCTTCGCCGAGCACCGGTTCGATGATGATCGCGGCGACGCGCGCCGGGTCGACATCAGCCTTGAAGAGATTCTCGAAGGCTGCGAACGAATCGTCGGCGGTGATCCCGTGGTACGGAATCGGGAACGGCACGTGGAACACTTCCGGCGGCATCGGGCCGAATCCCGCCTTGTACGGTTGCACCTTACCCGTGAGCCCGATGCACAGCAGTGTGCGGCCGTGGAACCCACCCGTGAATGCGATGACGGCTGAGCGCTTGGTGTGAAAGCGCGCGATCTTTACCGCATTCTCGACCGCCTCCGCGCCGGTCGACAGGAAGATCGTCTTTTTGGGTGTTGCGCCGGGGGCGAGCGCGTTCAGGCGCTCCGCGAGTGCGATGTAACCCTCGTATGGCGTCACCTGGAAGCAGGCGTGCGTGAGCTTCTCGATCTGTTGGGCGAGGGCGGCCTTCATGCGCGGATGCACATGACCCGTATTGAGCACCGCGATACCGCTCGCAAAGTCGATATAGCGCCGCCCCTCGACATCCCAGAGCTCGGCGTTCTGCGCGTGATCGGCGTAGACCCCAAGGAGGTTGGAGACGCCGCGCGGCACAGCATTGGCACGGCGGCGATGCAGTTCGTCGTTGGTGGCCATGAAACGTGAACCCGGAAGGATTGCGGGGACGCACATCCTACCACCCCCGCCGATTGGTCATAACGAGGCTTCTTTTAGGGGCAATGCTGAGACGTGTCGCATGGACGCCGGCGGCCTTCCCTGACAAGGTCGCCGGACCGATTTCGCGGCGTTTTCCATGAAAAAGATTGCCCACGAGGGTCGGCCAACGAACGAGCCGCCGGCTGAGGCTGCGGCACAAGAAAGCGTGCATGCGTCACGTTTTCGCCTGTCATTGACGGGCTGGCTCGCCTTCGGCCTGGGCGGCATCGTGGTCGTCTTCCTGGCCGGCAACCTCCTGGTCCAACGCAGCACGCGTCTCGCCACCGAAAACGTAACCCGGGTGCAGCAGGAACTCGAGCCGCTCGCGCGCCGCGCGCGGGGGCTGTCGGATGCGATCTCCAATTACGAACGCGCGGTCCTGAGCTACCTCAAGCCGCCGGGCGCACCCACCGATCACGCCGGAGTCGATGCGGCGCAGGCGCGCATGCAGGCGGCCATCACCGAGCACATCCGCTACACCAGCACCGACGCGGATCTCGCGGCAGTGCGCAGTCTCGCCGATGCCGTCACGCGTCACGAAACCAACGGCAGCGAGCTGGTGCAGCGCTTCGATCGCCGCAGCGCGCTGCTCGGCATTTTCTGGCCGCTGATGGACGGCCTGCGCAAGCGAGTCGACGGCGCCGGCAACGTCACCGTTGGCGAGAACGTGTTCGCACGCCGCTCGCTAGCCGAGCTCGCCAACGCGCTCGAGACAGCGCGCAGCAGTTACACGGTGCAGCTCACCCAGCCCAACGAGCGCACTGCCAACGAGGCGGCGCGCAACGAACTGGCGTTTCGCAAGAAGCTCAAGGAGTACAGCGAGGAGTTCAAGCGCTCCCCGGGTGTCGCGTGGTACGAGCTGGTGCAGGGCGACTTCGATCGCGCGGCGCGGCTGCATCGTTCAGTCGGGCAGCTTGACACGGAGATCGAAACTGGGCGGCGCGAGTTCGCGGGCAGCGGTGCGGGTCTTATCGAGCAGGTGCGCGTGAGCCTGGAAGAGCCGGCGCTGCGGGCGCTGGCGGAATCGGCCACCGAGGCGCGCGCCACGACCCAGGACGCCGAGAACATGATCGCGGCGGTGAGCCTCGCGGTGGTGTGCGTGATTCTGCTGGTGACGGCGGCGACCCTCTACGGCATTACACGGCCCGTCAGGCGTTTGACCGAGGCTACGCGCGACCTCGCCGGTGGCGAGCTGACCACGCGCGTGCCACGCGGCGGTATTCGCGAGCTCGACGAGCTTGCCATCGCCTTCAATCACATGGCGAGCGAGCTCAATTCAGCCGAGCAGGCGGTACGCTCGCACCAGGCGCACCTCGAGGAGCGCGTGGCGCAACGTACCCGGCAGCTGCGCATGCTGGCGCATCACGACGCGCTCACCTCGCTTCCCAACCGCCGCCATCTCTTTGCCTACCTGCACAGCGCGTTGCGGCGCGCCGCGCGCGAGGAGCAGCGCATCACGGTGCTGTTCGTCGACCTCGACAATTTCAAGATGATCAACGACAGCCTCGGCCACGAGTTTGGCGATCGCGTGCTGCGCTTGATCAGCGAGCGGCTCAGGGAAGTCGTCGGCGATCGCGGCTTCGTGGCACGACTGGGTGGTGACGAATTCACGCTCATCACGCCGGGCGAGACCTCGATGGAAGAGGTGGAGACGCGCGCCGCGCGCATGGTGGCGGAATTCCAGCGCCCCATCTCCATCGAGCAACGCGAGCTGCTGATCGGCATGAGCGTGGGCGCGGCCGTTTATCCCGACCATGCGACCGACGGTGCGGCGCTGCTGCGTGCGGCAGATGCGGCGCTCTTCCGGGCGAAGGAGCTCGGCCGCAATCGGGCGTGCGTGTACACCCCGGAGATGCTCGTCGCCACCTCGAACCGCTTCCAGACCGAGCAGGCGCTGCGCCGGGCCATCGAAGTCGACGACCTGGTGCTGCACTTTCAACCGCAAGTCTCGCTCGCCTCTCACGAGGCGACGGCCGTCGAGGCGCTGCTGCGCTGGCGGCAAGGTAACGGTCGCATCGTCCCGGCCGCGGAATTTCTCCAGGTTGCCGAGCAATCGGGACTCATCATCGAGCTCAGCGCCTGGGTGATGCAGCGCGCGGCACACGCGGTGGCGCTATGGCGCAAGGCGGGCTGGCCGCAGGCGCGCGTGGCGCTCAATGTCTGCTCGCAACAGTTCATGTCGGGGGAATTCGTGAGCAGCATCGAACGCCTGCTGCGTGACAACGACGTGCCGCCGGAATGCATCGAGCTCGAGCTCACCGAAACCATGCTGCAGACCGGTGCAGTGACGATCGATACGTTGCGCGGGCTGCACGACCTGGGCGTCGGCATCGCGCTCGATGACTTCGGAACCGGGTATTCCTCGATGACTTCGCTGGAAAAGCTGCCGCTCAACCGCGTCAAGCTCGATCGCAGCCTGATCGACAGCGTGGACTCCAACGTGCGCTCCGCCGCGATCGCGCGCTCGATCATCACTTTGTGCCGCACGCTCGGCCTGCAGGTCACTGCCGAAGGCATCGAGCGGCCCGCACAGCTCGATTTCCTGTCCGACTGCGGTGACGTGTGCGTGCAGGGCTACTACGTCGAACGCCCCGCCGCGGCATCCGAGGTGCTCGCCGTGGTGTCTGCAATGCCCACGCGCATGAAGATGCTGCTCGGCACCGAGCAGCGCGAGCAGGAAGAAGTCGACATCTCAGCCTCCGGCGTGGTGCGCCTGCGTCCACGACGACGCTAGCGCACCTA
>DATIEU010000398.1:0-3406 GCA_035455565.1 Steroidobacteraceae bacterium
GGCTTGAACCGCCTGAGCACGCTGCCGTTGAACACGAGTTCGACATCGGACAATGGAACGATTGAACGGACCGCGGCCTCGATGCGCACGCGATGCCGGCTCCCCTCACCCCGGCCCTCTCCCGCAGGCGGGAGCGAGACCGTTTGACCGGGACCGACGCCGTTCACTCGAAGTCCGAGGAGCGGCCCGTTGGTCGCGAAACCGCGGCCACCCTTGATGGCTTCGCTGAGCGCCGCCGCGCTGCGATCAGTCGTCGCAAGATAGACCCGGTTCATACCGACGGGTCCACGCAGCGACGCGTAGTTGGTCATGGCGTCCGTGCCCGCACCTGCGCTGAGCCGGAAACCCAGGTTGAGCAGCCGATACCAGATCTCCGCGGTCGCGCGGTGATCGTCGACGAACGACACGACCTCGAGGTAATCGACTTTGCCGAGCGCGACGTCGACCGGCAGCGTGTGCGTGAGTGTCTTCTCCTTTTCCGGGTCGATCACCGTGTCGAATGGGTGCACATAGCCCGCCAGCGCGTGCTGCGCGTGTCCGAGATCGGCCACGACGCCGTTGTGCGGATACGGCGACGCGAGCGCCGTATGACGGTAGCTCGAAAAATCGGGCAGCAGCAGGTGATCGTCGAGATGCAGCAGCCCCACATGGCCCCACAAGCTCGTATGAAATTCCTGACCTTCGAAAATAGTCGTTGCGCCGACCTGCCGCGGCTCCGCAGTGAATTCGCCCACCTGCGGAATGCGCTGCTCCTTGTTGACGACCAGGTCGTACACCACGTCGAGGTCTTCGGCCTGCGCCTGCGCCGCCAGGCCCGCAAAGCTCTGTCGATAGACACCGCCATAGTTCATGTGCACGTGCAGGTCCGCGCTCACGAGCTCACCGAACTTCTCCGGTAACGTCTGGGGCGCCAGCTTAACCACGATTTCGCGCCCGTCCGCGTTTACGTCGAGAATCAGCAGCACCGGCGCGCGCTCGAAACCGCTCATGGCCCAAAGGCGCACCGTCCCCACAGGCACCGTGACCTCGCAGCGCTCGAAGCAATGAAAGTAGCGGTTTTCCTGGGATTGCTGCTTGCGGTCGAAATTATCGTCGCCGTGGAACCACGCGTCGTCCGGCGCATAGTAGCGGCCATCGGCCGCCAGTATCATCACGCGTCCGGCGAGCGATTGGCCACGTTGGTCCTGCAAGCGCAGCGAGAGTGTCGCCATCGGGCGCTGGTACTGGCGCTGGCGCGCCACGATTTCCTGGCGCGCTCCCCCGACCACGTCCTGCACCCAGAGCGAGGTCGCACCAGATTCGTTGCTGATATAGAGAATGCGCGTGCCATCCGGCGACCAGCGCGCATTGCGCCGGTCGAATTCGCCGAACGTGAGCGGCAGCGGCGAGCGGCCTTCCGGCGTGGTGAGCCACAACTGGTGCCATTGACGCCCTTCGTAACTGCTGTAGAGCAGCCGTTTGCCGTCGGGCGACAACTCGGGTCGCGCGGCCCAGGTCGTCTCCTCCACGAGCACGCGACGACGCTCGGTCGGAGCGCTGGTCGAAACCGACCAGATGTCGCCGGAGCCCCACGCGACCTCCGCGTTGCCGACGTAGAACACGCGCTTGCCGTCCGGGCTCCAGCTCGGATTGATCGCGTGATCGTGCGGCGAATAGTAGTAACGATCGATGAGCGAGATGCGCGGCGGCACCACGGGACGAACGTTGGCGAGCCCCTGCTCGCTCACGTCGGCGACGTACAGGTTGAAATGACCGCTTCCCTGGGTCGATACGAACACGAGCTGGCGTCCATCCGGCGAAAAGCGCGGCTCGAGGTTGACCGCCGCGCCCTGCGTGAGCGGTTGCAGACGTCCGGTGGCGACCTCGAGGCGCCAGAGCTCCATCGCATCCTTGTCGTAGCGCACGAACACGATCCAGCGTCCGTCGCTCGACCAGTCGGGTTGCAGGTCGTAGCCGGGCCCGTGCGTGAGCTCCGTTGCACTATCGCTCCCGAGCACTTGCCGCCAAAGCGAACCGGCCATGGTGTACACCACGCTCTGACCGTCAGGCGCAAACGCGGCCGCCGAAGGCGTCGCCAGCGGCTGCGGGATGTACATCTCGCGCCAGTAGTAGTTATGCGGAAGGTCGACCTGCTTGAGGACCCGCTCGCGAGCGGCTTCGGTGACGAGCGGCAGCAGTATCAGGATGGCGAAGCCCAGTAGTCGCATCGGAATGTTACTCGCTCCCTGTCGATCTCACCCCCATTCTATTGCAGTTGCAGGACGATCTTGCCGACGAAGTTGCCCGACGACATGAGTTGCAGGGCGTCTTCATAGCGCGCGACGGGAAACCGGCTATCGATGGCGGGATGCAGGCGGTGCTGAGTGATGAAGTCGCTCATTCGCAGGAAATCGGCACGCGAGCCGACGAAGACACCTTGCGCACGAGCGGTTTTCATGAGCAGGCCGAGCGACGGGATATCGCCGCCGTAACCCGTGAGGCCGCCGACGACCGACAGCGTGCCGCCGTAGGCGAGACTCGCGACCGACAAGTCGAGCGTCTCCTTGCCGCCGACGTCCACGACGACGTCGGCCCCGTGATTCTTCGTGAGCTCCATCACGCGCTCCGCCCACGCGGGCGTGGTGCGATAGTTGATGCCTTCAGCGGCGCCCAGTGCCTTGGCGCGCTTGAGCTTCTCATCGGAGCTGCTGGTAACGATGACCTTAGCGCCGCTCGCGGCGGCGAATTGCAGCGCGAACGTCGATACGCCGCCCGTGCCCTGCACGAGCACCACGTCGCCACGCTGCAGCTCGCGCTGCCCAACGGTCGCCATCCAGGCGGTCAGGCCTGCTGTTGGAAGCGTGGCGGCTTCCTCGTAGCTCAGAATCTCCGGCACGGGCGCGACCGCGGTGTCATCGAGCACGATGTAGTCGCCGAGCACGCCGTCGATGTTGAATCCGTGCGCGCCCAGAAAAATTTCCGGGTTCGGCGTACCGTCGGTCCAGTTGCGAAAATACAGGCTGGTGACCCGCTGGCCGGGTCGAATGCCCTCGACTGCCTTGCCGACCATCACGACATCGCCCGCGCCGTCGGACGCCACCACGCGGCCGGAGTGGTCGCGCCGCTCGTCCGGCGCCAGCATCTCGAGATCGCCGCGGTTGAGCGCCACGGCACGCATCCTCACCAACACCTGGTGCGCGCCCACTTTCGGCACGCGGGCCTCGATCAGCTTCCAGCGATAGCGCCCGCTGTCAGTCTTCTCGAGAACGATCTTGCGTGTCGTAGTGGGCACGTCGGCACGTGCCGGAATGACGGCGGCACCGAGCCCGAGCACTAAGGCCGCGATCAGGATCGCTCGCATCATGTCACCTGCCGGTCAACTCCTTGCGGATGACGCAGTGTGCCCAAACAGGATCTTCTTCGCATC
>DATIEU010000399.1:0-6414 GCA_035455565.1 Steroidobacteraceae bacterium
TGGACGCTGAAACTGGGCGGGCGCTACAGCGAGGAGGAGGTCACGGCCTCCAACCCCTCGATCATCTTCGCGCGCAACGGTCTCGGCCCGATCCTGCTCACAACGCCGGACGGCACGCTCAACAAGCGGGACTTTTCCGACTTCACACCGGAAGCGGGACTTTCGTGGCGCCCGAACGACAGCGCGATGCTCTATTACACGTACTCCGAGGGCTTCAAGGCCGGCGCGGGCGAGAATGCGGCCCCGGGCGCCGCCACCAATTTCGTCTCGATCATCGTCGATCCCGAGGAGCTCACCAACCACGAGATCGGATTCAAGAGCACCTGGCTCGAGAACCGGCTCGCGTTCAACGTGGCCGTCTACACGTACGACCTCGAGGGCCAGCAGGTCAACAAGACGCTGAGCGGCGGCCCGGCAGGCTTCAGCACCATCTTCGAGAATGCGGCCAAGACGACCGCCGATGGCGTCGAGCTCGAGCTCTTTGCCGCGCCCACGGACGAGTTCCGCATCAGTGCAGCCGTCTCTTATCTCGACTCGAAGTACGAGGACTTCCTGACCAAGGATCCGCTCGATCCACGCAATGTGGCGGGCGGAGCACCCGCGGGCGATCCGGCAACAGACTTCGTGCCGCCGAACGGCGTGCCGGATGTGCAGCTTGCCGGCAATCCAACGCGCAATTCACCCGAGTGGGCGGGGAATCTCCACGCGGAATACGACTTCGTTCTGCCGGCGGACGCCAGGCTGACGCTGGGCGGCGATATTTCGTACAAGGACGACGTTTACTTCACGGAGTTCGCTCGCCTGCTCGAGGGCCAGGATGCGTACACGCTGTTCGACGCCCAGATTCGCTATGTCTCGGGCGACGGGCGGTGGTCGGCGGAACTCTGGGGCAAGAACCTCTCGGACGAGGAGGTCGCATCGAGCACTTTCCAGCTCGCGACGGCCCGCGTCATCGGCGTGACATATATGCCGCCGCGGACTTACGGGCTGACGGTCGGCTATCAGTTCTGAGACGGAGCATCGAGCCGGTATCGACGGCGCGTCGGGGGCCCCAACCAGGTCCCGTCATGCCGGTCAGTGACTTTGAGGCTTCCGGAGGAAGTCGTTGCGGTCGCGCGACTGAACGCGCACGTGCAACTGGCTCTTGCCACGCGCGATGGTGAGCGGCACCTCGGTACCGGCCGGCCCCTGCTGCCAGATGGTGCGGAAGAACTCCGCCAGCTTGCCGACGCGTTGACCCGCGACGTCGATGACGATGTCGCCCGGCGTCACACCGGCGCGGTCGGCGGGTCCACCGTCGGCGAGACCGCTCACGACAAGGTTGCCTTCCAGCTCCGTCGTGTACATGCCGAGCCACGGACGCGTCGGACGCTTGGCCCGCCCGATGGTCGTCATGTCGTTGAGGATTGGCTCGAGGAGGCTCACGGGCACGAACATGTTGGCATCGATGCGCTGACCCGCGATCGGCTCCTGCACCAGGAGCGAACCGATCCCGAGTAGCTTGCCCTCCTGGTTCAGCAGCGCCGCACCGGACCAGTGCGGATGGGCGGGCGCTGTGAACAGCGCCTCATCCAGTACGTATTCCCAATAGCCCGCGAATTCCCGCCGGGCCAACACGCGCGCATTGAGCGCATGCGCGGGGCCGCCGTGGCTGATCACGATCACTTCCGTGCCCGGCGACACATCGTCGGTCGTCGTGCGTTCGAGGCACGGCAGGCTCAGCTGGCCGAGCGGCAACACCAGCCCGAATCCCGTGACGTAGTCGTAGGCGAGCGCGTGGCCCGGGAGCACCGTGCCGTTGCTGGTAGTGAGCCAGATCGTTTCCGCTTCGGCGATCAGATAGCCGATGGTGAGCACGAGGCCGTCCGCGCGAATGACGACGCCGTTGCCGACACGCTCGGTGCCGAGCACGCCGGCGGTGAAGGCATCTTCGGGCACCTCGGCGCGCAGCATCAGCATCGACGCCAGCGCGGATTGCAGGTCGAAGGTGAGCGCTTCGGGCTTCGGCCGGAACCGTTCAGGAAATTCCCATTCCGTGGTGTCGGACATGGGCCGGAGTGTACTCGCGGGCGTCAGAGCGCGCTGCCGGAGATGACGAATCCTGCCCAGTAGTACGGGTGCTCGTAGGGGTGAAGGCGGTTGCGGGTGTAGGAGCGCACTGACAATTGCGCGCGTTGCAGGGCGCGCGCCGCATCGGAGTCATCGGCGGACAATGCGTTGTACATGGTCTGCATCAAGCGCGCCGTGCTTTCATCTTCCACCTGCCAGAGACTCGCGACCACGCGCCGGGCCCCGCGCCGCTGCACGAGCGCGCTCAGCCCCTCGACCTCGCGCCCGTCGTCGGTGATCGCTCCGCCCATGCCGGTCTGGCAGGCCGAGAGGGTCATGAGCTCCACGCCGCCGAAGTCGAGCGCGCCGATTGCATCCAGTGTGAGCCGTGAGCCGTCACCCAGCACCAGGAAGGAACGTAAGGCGTTGCCAGGTCGGAGGCTGAAGTGCGTGCCGAGATGCAGGACCGAGAACGCGCGCGGCCCATCGAGCAACGAGCGGAAACGGGCCTCGGTAAAGGCCGCATCTGCAAAGCCCTCGCCGGGAATCGCGCCGTTGGCCGAAGTGCGTTGCGGACAGGCGGAGCTTGCAAGCTCGAGCCCCGTGATCGGTCCACGCACGATGTAACACAACTCATCGGCGACGGCGGGCAGCGCTTCGTATCCGGCCACCGCGCGCGTCACGCCCAGGCCGCGCACGCTCAACTCCCCATGGGGCGTCGCGGCTCGCACCGCCTCCGCGATCGCGCTGTCGGCGTAACTCTGTAGCGCGTATTTCTCGACGAGGTAGTGCTCGCCGTCGTGCAGCGCGCCGAATGGCACGTAACGCAGTGCGCCGTCGAGCCACAGCACCAACCGCTTGGCACCCGCGCGCTCGGCCGCTTCATCGAGCGGACGTGCGATCGTTTCGTAGAGGGCACGCGATTGGGTGCGCACATCTTCGCGCCGCGCGATCGCATCGAGGAACCGGCCGACGTCGCGGCTCAAGTCCACCGCCGCAATCTGCACCTGGTGTTCGCTCTGCGCCGCGCGGGTCGCCACCAGCACACGCAGGCGATCGTCGGTCATCAGGTAGAAGGCGAGGGCGGTATCCGGGCCGAAGCGCTGCATCTCGCGCGCCAGGCTCTCGGCCTTCACCTCGCGCGAGCGGATGTCGCGCTGCTCGGCGCGCGCGGTGTCCTGTGCCAGGAAGGCGCGAATGCGCTCGGCGCGTGCGGACTCGACGCTGCGTTGCCCCGCGAGCAATTCCTCGAGCCGTTTTTGCTCGGTCACGCTGAGCCGGCCCGCTTCGCGCAGGCGGCTCAGGCGGTCGATCTCGGCGCCGGCCTGGGCGTCCGCTTCCAGCGCCTTCGAATAGCGCTGCCAGGAAGCTTCCTCTTCGCCGGTGAGCTCGACGCCGCGATCCGCGTTCTCGAGCGCGGCGGCGCGCAACGCGAAGTCGTAGAGCTCTTCCGACTTCAGGAGCCGCAGGATGTCGAGCGCCTCGTCCATGCGTCCGGCTTCCATGAGCCAGTCGGCGACCGCGCGATAGACCGACACTTTGTCGCGCAGGAACCCGGCATCGAAGCGCCGGTATTCGCCGACGAAGTAGCCCCGCAGCCGCTCGATCTGCGCGATCGACTGCTTGCCGAACATGATGGCGAGGCCGCGGTCCTCCTTGGCCTGCAGGAGGCGCGCGAGATGGAAGTAGGCCTTCCACAACGGATCCGGAGTGCCGAGCGTGGTCGCCGCGGACACTTCGCGGATCGCTAGCGCCTGCGCGTCCACGCGATCGCCGCGGGCTTCCGCGAGCTCACTCTGGTTGCCATACACGGCGCTCCGTAACGCCGGCTCGATCTCGCGCGCATGCTCGAGGCGGTTCGCGGCGTCGCCGCAATAGGGCGCCTGTGCCGGGTTTGCGGCGAGCTCGATGCCGCAGATCTCGTTGATGACACGCAGGAGTGTCGGGTGCGAGTCGGGCAATCGTGCACGGAACAGATCGAGTGCTTGTGCGAGCTCGGCGCGGCTCTGGTTCGGCGCGGAGACGGCTGAGAGCCGTGCGAGCTGCAACAGCACCTGGGCACGCTCGAGCGAGAGCGTCTGCTCCGTACCGGCGGCATCGAGTCCCGTGGTGAGCGATTGCCGCGCTTGCTCGGTGTCGCCCAGGCTCAACTGCAAGCCACCGAATCCGCGGTAGTGGGCCACCAGGACCTGGCGCTCGATGTCGCTGCGATGGCGTTCTACGATTCCGTCGGCGCGCTCGTAGAGCTCGAGCGCTTCGGGCAATTCGCCGAGGGCACGGCGCGTCTCCGCCTTGATCTGGAAAATCCGCACCAGCGTGGGTGCATCCGGTCCGAGCGTTGCCTCACCCACCTCGACGGCGCGCGTGGCAACTGGCAACGCTTCGGTCGGCCGACCGCGTTCGTTCAGCAGCGCTCCGAGTTGCGTCAGCGCGCGCAGCTGGTGGCGCTGCAGGGGACCCTGTTCGGACTCCGACAGCCGAATCGCCTCGCGCAACTCGGCTTCCGCTGCTTCGAACTCATCGAGCCGCTCGAGAATATGCCCGAGCAGCACGTGACCCGGGACCAGTTGTGGCGCGCCACCCTCGAGCTGCCGTTCAATGTCGAGCAACGTCTCCGCGTGACGGCGCGCGGTCACGTAGTCTTCCTGTCGCACGGCGATGTTGGTGTAGACGTTCTCGATCGCAGCTGCCGCTTCGCTCACCGTGTCGCCGTTTTCCACCAGGATCGCGTGAGCGCGGTCGAGCGTCTTGAGCGCGTTGTCGAAATCGCGCTGTGATGACTGCACCTGCGCCAGGCCGACAAGCGCCTTCTGCAATTCGATCTTCTTGACCCCGGGATGGATCTCGCGAATCCGCAGCGCCTCCTCCCAGGCCTTGCCGGCATCCGCGAGCTTCCCCTGCCGGTAGTTGATCCAGGCGTGGGCCACGTAGATGTCGGCAAGCTCAACTGCGTCGCGCCCAAGCTGCTTCTCGAAGATCGCCTGGGCCGCGTCCATCAGCGGCAGTGCCTCGGCGAACTTCTCCATGTACGCGATCAGGGGTGTGGCCAGCGATCCGAGCCACCACGCGTACTCGACCGAATCTTCGCCGTGTTCCCGCGCCACGCGCGGAATCGTCGCGCACAGCAGCCGCACCACCGCGACCGGGTCGCTCTCGGAGAGCGCTTCGACCTGCTTGCGGAGCTCGGCGATCGGAGTGGTGTTGTCAGGGGTTCCCGGCTCGGATGCGCATGTCGGCGGCAATTCCACCGCGTGCGACGTGCCTCCGAGCATGCCCGTCGTCAGTATCGCGATCAGCACGAAGCGACGTACAGTCACTGTGAACTCTCTGCGACGATCTCGACGCGCAGCACGCCATCCGGCGGCGCCGGAATGCGGTGTCTCTCCAGCACAATTCGTACGGCATCGGTGAGCGGTTGCGGAAGATCCGCGTCGACTCCGTGGCGACCCAGCAGCTCGTATCCCGTTGCGCTCACGCCGGCCGTGCGCAGCTCGTCGATGAGCTGGTGCTTGAGAGCAGCCGGATCCGGCGTGCTGATGCGCACGATGCCGTCCGGGGCGCCCCGGACCACGGGCTCGGTGTCGAGCGTGGCGCGCATATACAGACCGATGCCGATGGCAATCGCGGCGAGTGCCGCCACCGCGAAGCCCGCATTCCATGCCAGGGCCCAGCGCAACGGCGTGCGCTTCGGCCTGGGCAGCAGCCCTTCACCACGGGCGCGCGCAATCAGGGTCATCTCGCGCACACCATCCTGTGCCGGCGCCATGGCAGGCTCGCGCGGCATGCGCAGCATTTCGTTACGCAGTCCCGCTGCTTCGCGAGCCGCAGGCGAAGCGACTCCGCCACGTCCTGCGAGCGCTTCCAGCCACTGGTTATCGTCTTGCGGCGTCATGCCTCACTCCGCCCGGAAAGCGAGTTCATACCAATCCGCGAAGTGCCGGCGCGCGCGCTTGCGGCATTGGGAGATGAACTCGCGTGTAGCACCGGGTGTGCGTCCCAGCAGTTCCGAGATTTCCTCATTGCTCAGTCCGTCCTCGACGATCCAGGTCATGACGGCCGCATGCTCGGGCGCCGCGCTCTCGAAGCGCTGCCAGCAGCGCGCGAAACATTCGGCGAGCTGGCGCTGTCGCGCCTCGTCATCGGGTGTCGGAACGTGGACGGCCGAGAGTTCTGCAATGCGCCGCTCCGCTTCTTCACTTACAGCATCGTCTGCGTCGAGCGGAACTTCCCGCGGCGAGCGGCGCAAGCGATCGACGGCGCCGTTGCGCAGGATCGACTTGATCCATGGCAGGAGCTCCGATTGGCCGCGAAACGAGGCACAGCGGCGCCATACCTTGATAAAGGTCTCCTGGATGAGATCGCGCG
>DATIEU010000400.1:0-8583 GCA_035455565.1 Steroidobacteraceae bacterium
GGCTCCGATCATGGCGACCACGACGTACACGCTGACCTGTTCCAACGCGAGCGGCAACAGCAGCGGCGCGGCCACCGTCACATTGCAGACACAGCAGGCTCCGACGCTGACCTTCACCGCGAATCCAACCACGATCAATTCGGGTGCGAGCTCGACGCTCACCTGGTCGAGCACGAACGCGACCTCCTGCACGGCTTCGGGCGGCTGGAGCGGATCGCGCAACACGTCGGGCTCCCAGTCGACCGGCGCGCTCACCGCCACGACGACCTATACGCTGTCGTGCAGCGGTGCAGGCGGATCGATCCAGCGCTCGGCGACCGTCACTGTGCAATCCGGACCGCCCCCGGCACCGACGCTGACACTCACCGCGAATCCGACCTCCGTGTCATCGGGCGGCAGCTCGACACTCACCTGGTCGAGCACCAACACGACGTCGTGCACGGCGTCGGGCGGCTGGACCGGGACCAAGGCGACATCCGGTAACCAGACGATCAGCAACATCACCACGACGACCAACTATTCACTGCAGTGCACCGGCGCGGGCGGCAGCATCTCGCGCACCGCGCAGGTGATGGTCAGCTCCACTCCGCCGCCGCCACCGACACCAACAGTGAACCTGAGCGCCAACCCGACCGACATTTCGGTTGGCCAAAGCGCGACGCTCACCTGGTCCTCGACCAATGCGACGTCCTGCACGGCGTCGGGCGCCTGGAGCGGTACGAAGCAGACGCAAGGCAGTGAATCGACAGGTGCATTGAGCAACACCGCAACCTACTCGCTCAGTTGCACCGGCGCGGGCGGTTCGGCGAGTGACAACGTGACCGTGACTGTCACCGCGGGCGGTGGTGGCGGTGGCGGCGGTTCTAGCGAAGAGAGCTCAGGCGGTGGATCGCTGGGCTGGGTGAGCGTGCTCCTGCTCGGCCTGGCACTGATCTTGGCCAAGCGTCGCGAGTTCGGCGGTATCAGCACGTGGATCAACTCTTCAACGGGTGCCGGTTTCACGTCATTTCGAACAGCCGCGGCTGCAATCGCCACCTCGGCACTGATGTTGAGTGGCTGCGGCTCCGGCGGCACGGAGGAAGAATCACCCACGAGCCCGCCCACGCTATCGCTCAGCGCAGATCCGATGTCCGTCGGGATGGGCGGCAGCACGCAGCTCACCTGGTCGTCGACCAATGCGACCTCGTGCACAGGCTCTGGCGACTGGAGCGGTAGCGTAGCGACATCGGGCACGCAGACGATCTCCAACATCACATCGAACAAGACCTTTTCGGCGCAATGCATGGGTCCGGGCGGCACCAGCGCCATGCAGAGCGTGACCGTGACCGTCAGCAGCAACCCAACTCCCACTGCGACGCTGAGTGCGAATCCGACCACGGTGAACAGTGGCGGCAGCACGCAGCTCACGTGGTCGTCGACCAACGCCTCGGCCTGTACCGCGTCGGGTGGCTGGAGCGGGCAGAAAAATTCCTCTGGCAATCAGACCATCACCAACCTCACCACCAGCACCACGTTCTCGCTCCAATGTTCGGGCGCGGGTGGCAACAGTCCGGTGCGCAGCGTAACCGTTACCGTCAATGGCACGCCGCCGCCGGCGCCGACGCTCACGTTCACGGGAAATCCGACCACGGTGGCCAGTGGTGGAAGTTCGATGCTGACGTGGTCGTCGACCAATGCCACGGGCTGCACCGCGTCCGGCGCATGGACAGGCTCGCGCCCGACTTCGGGCTCGCAGAACCTGACGAACCTGACAGCGACCGCAACGTACAGCCTTCAGTGCACGGGTGCAGGCGGCAACAGTCCAACGCGCAGCGTGACTATCACCGTCACGCCAGTGCCCGCGCCGACGCTCACGCTCAGCGCCAATCCCGGCACCATCAATTCGGGGCAGCAGAGCGTGCTCACCTGGAATTCCTCGAACGCTACGGCCTGCACCGCCTCGGGCGGCTGGACGGGCACGCGCAACTTGAACGGCACTGAGACCGTCGGTCCGCTGACGCAGAGCACGACCTACACACTCACCTGCACCGGTACGGGTGGCAGCGTCAGTCGCAACGCGACGGTGACCGTGAACGGCGGCAACGAGTCGGTGCGCGGCGCCGTCGATTCCAGTTATGTCGATCGCTTCGGTGACAACCGCATCTATGTATTCAGCGGTAACGTCACGCCCGATGACTACGACGGCGATGCGGGCGATCCGATCGCCTCGATTCCGGTGACCCAGGATGCGAACGCCTGCACGTTCCGTTACGGGGGCGGAAACCTCGCCAATGGCACCTACACGATAGCCTTCACGCAGGATGCGGGGGCTGACGTTCCGGGACAGGCCAACACACTCGTGTTCGTGGGCACGCGCCAGGTCACGGTGGCTTCCGGCGGCGTTACGTCGGACTTCCGTCCGAGCGGCATCCTCACCGTGGGTGCCGGCAGGCAGTTCGCCACGCTGCGCGACGCGCAGCTTGCCGCCACGGACGGCGCAGTGATCGAGATCGACGCGGGTGTCTACGTCGACGACGTGACCGTGTGGCGCCAGAACCGCGTGACGATCCGCGGTGTCGGCGGCGGCCGCGCACACATCCAGGGCAATCGCGTCATTCCGTTCGAGAGCGGCAGCGACCGCAACAACGGCATGGGACTGATGGTGATTCGCGGCACCGGCATCACAGTTGAGAATATCGAGTTCTCGGGCGCCCGCGTGGTCGATGAGAACGGCGCGGGCATCCGCAACTCGGGCCGCGATCTTACGATCTGCGGGGGCTACCACCACGACAACGAGGATGGCTTCCTCGGCGAGGCGATCGGCACGTTGCTGGTGGAGTACAGCGAGTTCTCCTTTAACGGAGAGTGCCCGCCGGGTGGCTGCAACCACAACCTGTACATCGACGGCGGCGATCGGCTGATCTTCCGCCACAACTACTCACACCACGCGATCATCGGCCATACGCTGAAGACGCGCGCGGCGGAGAACTACATTCTCTACAACCGGCTGATGGACGAGCAGACCGGGAGCTCGAGCTACAACATCGACGTGCCGAACGGCGGTCTGACGTTCGTCATTGGCAATCTGATTCAACAGGGACCGAATACCGACAATTCCCTCATGCTGAACTACGGCACCGAGGGATTGTCAGGCGGTCGCACTCATGAGCTCTACCTGGTCAACAACACGTTCGTGAACGATATGGGCTCGGGTGGCTTCGTAGGCGTGCAAGGCGGCACAAGCCTCGTGCGGGTCGTCAACAACCTGTTCGTTGGACCAGGCTCGATTCCCGGTGGTGAGGCGATGAACAACCTCCGCACCGATAACCCGGGGCTGGTGAACGAAGCCGGGTTTGATTACCACCTCATTTCCACTTCACCGGCGCGCGATGCCGGCACAGCGCCTGGCAGCGCGCGCGGTCAGGACCTGAATCCGGTGTTTCAGTACGTTCACAAGGCGCAGCGGGAGGCGAGGCCCGTCGAGGGCCAGATCGATATCGGCGCTTACGAGTTTCGGCCGTGAGCTAGCGCTTGAGCGCGTGAGTTGCGGTCCGTGCGGCAGCCACGCTCAGAAGACTGAGGAGTAACCACGGGCCGAGTGCGCCGCTGCCACCGCCGCCACCGCTCGTGGTGCCGCCGCCACCCGTAACGAGGTCGACGCTGACCGAGCGTTGAACCGCCCCGCCCGGACCGCTGCAGTCCATCCCGAACGTCGTCTGGGTCTGAATGGGCCCGACACTTTCGCTGCCCATCGGTACCGCCTTGGCTCCCGGCCAGGAAGCCGTGCCTCCGACGCCCGAGCACTGCGTGACATCTGTCGACGTCCACGACAACACGCTGAAGCCGCCGCTGGCGACGGCGAGCGGATTGGCCGAGAGATCGAGCTGCGGCGGTAACGCGGTGCGGTCGGCGTGCCGATAGAGATAGACGCGCGAATCGTCACCGGCGTATTTGGCGAAGAGAATGACGTCGTAGCCCGCAATGGGAGTGGCGACGACATTGAAGATCCCCGGGCTGCCGAATGAGAGCCACGGCGGGGCGGGCAGGGGAGTCCAGGTCTGCCCGACGAGATCGAACTCAAAGGCGCCGCTATCGAAGAACACGAGGAAATTGCCGGTCACCGGGTCAGTGGTCACGACGGAATGGGTGATCCCCATCCGCTGCGGCGCGTCGTTGAGCCGCCGAATGCGCCGATTCGCGTCCATGAGAAACACCGCGGCACCGTTCGCGCCTTCGCCGCCTCCGAAAATCATTACGCGATGCCGCGGGCTGTACTGCGCGAAGTTATGGTAGTCGCCCACCGCCTCGCCGCCCGACAGCGTTCTCCAGGCATTGGTAGCGGGATCGTAGAGCAGGATCGGTCCCGGCCCCGCGACCAGCACCAATCCACCCAACTCCGGAAAGTACTCGAGCCCCCCGCAACAAGCGGGTGACACGGGCATCGGCGCCGAACGCGACCAGTTTCCCGTGGCGATGTCGTAGATCTCGATGCGGTCGCTCTGTGGCGCAGCGGGCTGCCGGAAAAAGAACTTGCCGAGCGCGGGAATGACCGCGTTGTGGTCGTAGGCGTGCGAGAAGTTGGTGTGCCAGGAGCTGCCGGCCGGTTTGCTGCGCGACCAGGAGTTGTTCACTTCGCTGTAACGGAGAAAGTCCGCATCGTTGTCATGACCGCCGCCGACGAAGAGCAACTGCCGCGAGAGCGGATCCCACGCCAGGTCGTCCGTGAAGTAGAAGAGGTCGTAGTTGCCGTCGCCGAGCGTTGCCTGGTTGAAATTGCCGGTCGCGAGCTCGGTCCACTGTCCCGGTTGTAGCGGCGCGGCCGCATCCGACAGTGACGTGGCGTGCAGCGAAGTGGCCAGCGTCGCGCCCACCACGAGTGCGATGCACTGCCCTACAAAGCTTGTGGCAACTCGAGGCTGCGTCATCTGCGTAACCCGATGCTAGACCAGCACCTCGGCCGGCGCAGGATGTCCGAGGAATCGCAAAGGGCTCGCTGTCAGACCGTAGGCGCCTGATTGCAGAACGACGATCAGGTCGCCAATGTCGGCACGCGCCATCTCCATGCGGTCGGCGAGCAGGTCGAGCGGTGTGCAGAGAGGTCCAACGACCGAAACCACCTCGCGTTCCTTACCCTGTACGCGGTTGCCGACCAGTACGGGATAGTTCTTGCGGATGACCTGCCCGAAGTTTCCGGATGCCGCGAGGTGCTGATGCAGGCCGCCATCCGTGATCAGGAAGACCTGTCCGCGCGAAACCTTGCGGTCGATGACGCGGCTCACGTAGATACCCGCCTCCGCGGTGAGATAACGGCCCAGCTCCAGGACCAACTCCGCCTGGGGCAACGCCTGGCGCACCTGTACGGAGAGTGTACGCAGGTTGGCGGCGATGGGCTCGAGGTCGAGCGGCATCTCGCCTGCGAAGTACGGAACGCCGAAGCCACCGCCGATGTTGAGCAATTGCACGGGAGCGGGCGCCTGGCGTGCCAGCTCAATGGCGAGCGCGACGCTCTTGCGCTGCGCCTCGCAGATGGCGTCCGCGCGCAGATTCTGCGAGCCGCTGAATATATGAAAGCCGACGAATTGCAACGGTAGCTTGCCGAGCTCGGCGAGCATTTGCGGCACGCGCTCGGCATCGACGCCGAACTGCTTCGGTCCGCCCGACATCTTCATGCCGGAGGTCTTGAGCTCGAAGTCCGGGTTGACTCGCACCGCCGCGCGCGGTCGCTGGCCGAGTTCACGTCCGAGCGCCGCGAGCCGTTGCATCTCGGTTTCCGATTCCAGGTTGACCGTCACGCCGGCGAGCACCGCCTCGCGCAGTTCCGCGACTCCCTTGCCCGGCCCTGCGAAACTGATGTTGTGGGGAGTCATGCCGCTCGCGAGCGCGATGCGTAGTTCGCCGGCTGACGCAACATCGAGCCCGTCGGTCAGCGCGCCGAGATGAGCGACCACCTCCGGCATCGGGTTCGCCTTGATCGCGTAGTGCAGGTGCGCTTCGCGCGGCAACGTGCGGCGCAGTAGCTCCACCCGTTGCGTGAGCAGCGCGCGGTCGTAGGCATAGAACGGCGTGCGACCGATTTCTTCCGCGAGCCGCGTCAGCGGCCGCCCGCCAAGCTGCAAGCAGTCGTCGACGACGGCGAAGCCAGTGTGCGGCGCGTGTTGCTGAAAGGTGAGGGTCACTTGCCCGCCCCGCCAAAGAGAGACTCGAGCTCGCCGGCCAGGCGTGGGCGGTCGAACTTGCCATTGGGATTGCGCGGCAGCGACTCACGCCATTCCACGTGCAGCGGCACCATGAAGGTCGGCAAACGCTGCCGGCATTGCAGGAGCAGCGCCTCGCTGTCGCCCGCCAGGCCTTCGAGGGGCGAAGCGACGACAACCACCGCCTGGCCGAGCGTCGCGTGCTTGACGCCGACGGCCACGGCGTCGCGTACCAGGCCGGTGGCATACAACACTTCTTCGATCTCCGTCGGACTCACACGATAGCCCGAGGTCTTGATCATCTCGTCGCGCCGGCCGATGAAATAGAGAAATCCTTCCGCATCCTTGCGCACCGTATCGCCTGACCAGACCGCGATCTCGGTCAGCACGAGGCCGGGATCCTGGCCCGGAACGGGCTTGAAGCGTTCCGCCGTTTTCTGCGGGTCGTTCCAGTAGCCGAGCGACACGAGCGCGCCACGGTGCACCAGCTCGCCCGGTTCGTCCGGGTCGCAGAGACTGCCATCCGGACGGACCACGAGGATCTCGGCATTGGGGATCGCTTTGCCCATCGAATCCGGACGGCGATCGACTTCCTCGGGCGGGAGGTACGTGGAGCGGAAGGCCTCGGTGAGGCCGTACATGAGGAACGGCTTGGTTTTCGGCAGCGCCGCGCGCAGGCGATCGAGAGTGGCGCGTGGCATGGCGCCCCCGGAGTTTGTGAAATAGCGCAGGCTGTCGCGCGCCTCTGCGGGCCACGCTTGCTCCGCGAGCTGTATCCACAGGGGCGGCACACCGGCGAGACCCGTGACGCGTTCCTTAGCGGCCAGCGTGACGACATCGCGCGCGAACAGGTGATCCAGCAACACCACGCTCGCGCCAGTGAGAAATGCAGTCGACAACTGACTGAAGCCGTAGTCGAAGCTGAACGGCAGAACGGCGAGCAGACGGTCCTCGGGCACGTTACCCAGGTATTCGGCGACGCTCTTGGCGCCGGTCATCATGTTCCGGTGCGAGAGCACCACGCCCTTGGGCTTTCCGGTGCTGCCCGAGGTATAGAGGATCGCCGCCACGTCGTCGTCGATCACGCGGTGAAGGCGCGCCGGGCCTTCCGTGAGCAAGTCCCGCCACGCGTGCAGACTCTGTGGTGCAGCGATGGTCGTGCACGGTGCGCCGACCAGGACGACGTGGCGCAGCGCACTGCATTCACGCATCACGGTCGCGAGCTCGGCGACGCGCTCTGCCGAGGTCACGAGCACGGCGACGTCGCAATCGCGGAGGATGTGACCGACCTGCTCGGGCTTGAGCAGCGGATTCACCGGTACGAATACACCGCCTGCCAGGTTCACCGCGAAAAACGCAGTGACTGTCTCGAATTGCTTGGGCAGATACACCGCCACGCGCTCGCCGCGACCCAGGCCGAGGCGCAACAGCCCGGCAGCGAATCGCTGCGTCGCCGTGGCGAGATCGGCGTAGCTCTGCGTCGCACCCTTGAAGCGCAGCGCGGCCGTGTCGGGGCGCGCCTCGGCCGTACGCAGGATGAGCTCCGGCAGGAGAGAGAACATGCGGTCGACTGTGCTCCGGCTGGCGCGGTTTGTGGTTCTTTGGCCTGGAAAAGCGCTCATCCTATCTAGCGGAAAGAGCGGCCCAATGCCAGTGCATGCGCCGCACTGCAACCGCACTCGCTCCGTGCGCGCGCGGGGCGCATTGCCCGCAATTAGCCGCATCCGGTAGACTGCCGCCCGCGTTGCATCAGGTACATACCAACGACAGCCCCGCCATGAGCGCCGATAGCCGGCCGCTCGTGACCATCGTCCTCCCGGCCTACAACGAGTCCGCCGTGCTTGCGGACAACCTGCGCGTGCTGCAGGACTACCTGCGTTCCCTCGATCACCGTTTCCGCTGGGACGTGCTCATCGTCAATGATGGCAGCGCCGACAACACCGGCGAGGTCGCCGAGGCACAACGCGATCTATACGACAACGTGCGCGTCGTGCATCACCCGGCGAACTTCGGGCTCGGTCAGACCTTCCAGACCGCGTTCCGTCAAAGTCGCGGCGATTATGTCGTGACGCTCGATATCGATCTGAGCTACGACGTCGAGCACATCGGACTGCTGCTCGATCGCATCAGCCAGGGTGGCAGCAAGCTGGTGCTGGCATCGCCGTACATGAAGGGCGGCCGGATTTCCAACGTACCGTGGCTGCGTCGCACACTGAGTGTCTGGGCGAACCGCTTCCTCTCCGTGCTGGCGCACGGCAGTCTCTCGACGCTCACATGCATGGTGCGCGCCTACGACGGTCCTTACATCCGCTCATTGACGCTGCGTGCCACCGGCATGGACGTGATGCCGGAGACCATCTACAAGTCGATGATCATGCGCGCGCGCATCCACCAGGTGCCCGCGCACCTC
>DATIEU010000401.1:0-14103 GCA_035455565.1 Steroidobacteraceae bacterium
GTGAAAGCGTAGTCCGCTGTCGCCCTGCAGTACGGCGTTTTCGCGGCGGATCTGGTTGATGCGGGTGACGAAGGCACGCAGGCTGTCGGCACGCTCGAGGTCCCAGTGCCGCAGCTGGTACTTTTCCGAGTCGAGGTACTCCTCGCTCCCCGGTTCGCGCGGCGCCTGCTCCATGAGCTCGAAGGCGGGGCCGTAGATTCCGTAACTCGCGCCCAGCGTGGCGGCGAGCGTCAGGCGCGTCATGAACGCGCTGCGGCCGCCGAACTGCAGGTACTCGGTGAGGATGTCCGGCGTATTGGGCCAGAGGTTGGCGCGCAGAAAATCGCTGACCGGCGGATGCGTGAGCTCGGTGAAGTAGCTGGTGAGCTCGTGCTTGGTGTTGCGCCAGGGGAAGTAGTTATAGGACTGGGTGAATCCCAGCTTGGCCAGGCGATACATCACCTTCGGGCGCGTGAACGCTTCCGAGAGGAACAGCACGTCCGGCCATTTGAGCTTGACCTGCGCGATCAGCCACTCCCACATGGCGAAGGGCTTGGTGTGCGGGTTGTCGACGCGGAAGATCTTCACGCCCTGCTGTATCCAGAACTCGACGACACTGAGCAGCTCCTCCCACAGCGCCTCCGAGGCCTCGCTCTCGAAGTTGAACGGCACGATGTCCTGGTATTTCTTGGGCGGGTTCTCGGCGTACTGGATGGTGCCGTCGGGACGTTTCAGGAACCACTCGGGGTGCTCGCGCACATAGGGGTGGTCGGGACTGCACTGAAAGGCGATGTCGAGCGCGATCTCGAGACCCCGCCGGGCCGCGCATGCGACCAGGTCGCGGAAATCCTCGAGCGTGCCGAGTTGCGGATCGACCGCCTTGTGTCCGCCGGCGCTGCTGCCGATGGCCCAGGGGCTGCCCGGCTCGCCTTCGCTGGAGCTCGGCGCGTTGTTTGCGCCCTTGCGCGCCGTGACCCCGATGGGGTGAACCGGCGGCAGATACAGTACGTCGAAGCCCATTGACGCGACGTACGGCAGGCGCGCCTTGCAGTCAGCGAAGGTGCCATGCACGCCGGGACGCGAGGATGCGGAACGCGGAAAGAGCTCGTACCAGGTGGAGTAGCGGGCCCGTTCGCGGTCGACCTCGATCTGCAAGGCAGGCTCGTGGCGCGTGATCAGCTGCGGGTGCGGATGATGCCGGCCGAAGTCACGCAGCCCCTGGCTCTCGGCGAGCGCGAGACGCGCTTCCAGGGTACGCCGCGGATCCGCCAGGCCATGCGCGAGCTCCTCCACCCTGGACGCATCCGTCCGGGTGGCGCGCGTGCCCAGTTCACGCAGCAGGGAGGCGCCGCGCTGCAGGTCGATCTCCAGGTCCTGACCGGCATCGCGCTTCTTGAGGAGATCACGCTGCCAGGTCGCGAGGTGATCGATCCAGGCGCAAACCGTGAACTCGCAACGCCCGAGCGCGTGCGGGATGAATTCACCGCGCCAGCGATCGTTGCCGAGCGGAACCATCTCGGTGCTGCGCCATTCGCCGGAGTTGCCCTGCCGCCAGAGCAGCGAGCACGCGATCGCGTCATGCCCGTCGGCAAATGCGTCGGCCTCGACGCTGACTGGCTCATCGACGATGCGCTTGGCGGCGAAGCGCCCCGCATCCACCTGCGGCGTCACGTTCTCGATCACCACGCGCGCGCGCGTCATTGTCGCTCCTGCTCCGGTGTCAGGTAGAGCACCGCGAGCGGCGGCAAGTGCAGTGTCAGCGACTGGTAACGTCCATGGGCCGGCAGCGGCGTCGCCTCCACGCGGCCGAGATTGCCCACGCCGCTGCCACCGTACAGCTGGGCATCGCTGTTCAGACGCTCGACCCACCAGCCACCGAAAGGCACGCCGACGCGATAGTTCTCACGGATCTGCGGCGTGAAATTGCAGATCACGAGGGTCACGTCGCGCTCGTCGCTCCCCTTGCGGAGGAAGGCGAGCACGCTCGACTCGTAGTCTGTGCAATCGATCCACTCGAAGCCCTCGGCGCTGAAGTCGCTCAGGTACAGCGGCGGCGAGGCGCGCAGCAGCGAGTTGAGATCACGCACCCAGCGCCTGAGCCCCGCGTGCAGTGGATAGGCGAGCACGTGCCATTCGAGACCCTCCTCGTGCTGCCACTCGCGGCGCTGCCCGAACTCACCGCCCATGAACAGCAGCTTCTTGCCGGGATGCGCCCACATGTAGCCGTAGAGGAGGCGCAGGTTCGCGAACTGCTGCCATTCGTCGCCCGGCATCTTGCCGATCAGCGCCCCCTTGCCGTGCACGACTTCGTCGTGCGACAGGGGCAGCAGGAAATTCTCGGTGAATGCGTACCAGATGCCGAACGTGAGCTGATTGTGGTGGTACTTGCGGAAGACCGGATCGTTGCGCATGTACCCGAGCGTGTCGTGCATCCACCCCATATTCCACTTGCAGCCGAAGCCGAGCCCCCCGAGATAAACGGGGCGCGACACCATCGGCCATGCGGTGGACTCTTCCGCGATCGTCTGCACATCCGGGTGATCGCGATACACGGCCTCGTTCAGGCCCCGTAGAAAGGACACCGCTTCCAGGTCCTCGCGTCCGCCATGACGATTGGGAATCCACTCGCCGGGCCGGCGACCATAGTCCAGGTAGAGCATGGAAGCGACCGCATCGACGCGCAGCGCGTCGGCGTGATAGGTGCTGAGCCAGAAGAGCGCGCTGCTGCCGAGAAAGTTACGCACTTCGGCACGCCCGTAGTTGAAGATCGAGCTGCCCCACTCGGGGTGCAGGCCCTGGCGCGGATCGGCATGCTCGTACAGGTGCGTGCCGTCGAAGAAGGCGAGGCCGTGCTCGTCGGCGGGGAAGTGCGAGGGCACCCAGTCGAGGATCACGCCGACACCGCGCTGATGCAGGTGATCGATGAGATACATCAGGTCCTGCGGCGTGCCATACCTCGAAGTCGGCGCGAAGTAGCCCGTGACCTGGTAGCCCCACGATCCGTAGAAGGGATGCTCCATCACGGGAAGCAGCTCGACGTGGGTGAAGCCCGCTTCCACCACGTAATCACCCAGCGCATGGGCGAGTTCCCGGTAGGTCAGGGCTCGATTGTTGTCCTCGGGCACACGCCGCCACGACCCCAGGTGCACCTCGTAGATCGACCAGGGCGCTGCGAGTGCGTTGGCGCGCGCACGATGCTGCATCCACTCCGCATCGCCCCAGGTATAGGACAAGTCCCAGACCACGGACGCGGTATTCGGCGGAGTCTCGCTGCGGAAGGCGAACGGGTCCGCCTTGTCGACGCGATAGCCGCCGTGACGCGACACGATGTGATACTTGTACAGATCGCCCGCAGCGGCCGCCGGCACCACCGCCTGCCAGATCCCGGACCCGTCGGCGCGTGGTTCGAGTGAATTCGCATCGCGGCGCCAGTCATTGAAGCTGCCCACGACCGACACCGACGCCGCGTTCGGCGCCCAGACCGCGAAATGAGTGCCCGCACCGTGCTTGCCGCGCGTCGAGCTGCTCGCGGGATGCGCTCCCAGGCGCTCGTAGGCGCGAAAATGCGTGCCCTCCCGGAAGAGATAGATGTCCTGTTCCGTGAGCACCGCCCGAGTGTAGCGAGCGTCGCCGCGATGTCCAAGTGCAGAACTTGCATCAGTGCCGGCCACGTTGGTAGGCCGTGTTGCGGGATCGGTCGCAGGTATCGTCATGGGCGACAGCCTCGCGTTGCAGAGCTACGCGGCCGCGGCGCGGCCCGACGACGGATGTTCGTCCTCGCCCGCGCGCGGCGTTCGCGCCAGGTACAGCTTCTGCGTGGGATAGGCGAATTCGATGCCCAGGCGTTCGAATTCGCGGAAGATGCGCAGGTTGATGGCCTGCTGGATGTCCATGTAGCGGTTGTACTCGGCCGATAGCACGTAGTAGACGGTTTCGAAATCGAGCGAGTGGGCGCCATAGCGCGCGAAGTGGCTGCGGTCGAACCTCGTGCCCGCTTGTGCCGTGACGATCTCGCGAATGAGCGCAGGAATGCGCTCGAGCAGCTCCGCGGAGGTCTCGTAGGTGGTGTTGAGGGTGAAGACCACGCGCCGCTCGGCCATGCGGCCGTAGTTGCGCACGCGGCTGCCGAGCAGGTCGGCGTTCGCCATGATGATCTGCTCGCCCGAGAGGCTGCGCAGCCGCGTGCTTTTGATGCCGATGTACTCGACGCTGCCGAGGAACTCGCCGACGATCAGGAAATCGCCCACGACGAAGGGGCGGTCGAGCGTGATCGACAGCGACGCGAACAGGTCGCCCAGGATGTTCTGCAGGGCGAGTGCGACCGCGATACCGCCGATCCCGAGCCCCGCGACCAGCGCCGTGATGTCGACCCCGACATTGTCGAGCGTCAGCAACACGACCAGCGACCAGATCAGCGTGCGGGCGACCAGGCCGATGATGCCGAGCGAGCTCGCGAGCGCGCGATCCGTCGTCAGGCTGCGGCGGCGCTTGCGCTCGAGCCAGCCCATGGCCGCCGCGGACAGCCAAACCCCGGCCTGCCAGAAGAGCGCCACGGTCAGGACCGAGGTCAGGAACGCGGCGGTGCGCTCCGACATGGTGAGTGTCTTGAGGCCGACGACGATCGAGAAGACCACGAAGAAGGCGAGGGTCGTGCGACTCAGCACCTCCAACGGCACTTCGAGCAACTGCACGCCCTCCTTGTCGAGCAGCCGGCGGTGGTACCTGCGCACCATGCGGCGCGCAAGGAGCAGGACGACCAGCAGGACAGCGATCACGGACAGCGCCAATACCCATGCCAGAAGCGTGTTTTGAAACAGTGGCCGGGACAGCCATTCCTGCAGGTTCGACATTATCGTTCTCCACGTGTTTGCCTTGTGAGGCGCTCGAAGGGCGAGTCTAAGCGAGCGATCGCCGAGCCTCGACGGCACAGCAGATGCCCATGCTCCGGCCGTCAGCCCAGCGCTCGCCGGGGCTTGCGATCCGCGATCGAGTCGAGCCGCTCCACGAACCTGCCGTACCAGGCATGGATGTCGTTGCGGCGCAGGACCTGGAGCAGCGCCTGGTGGCGTTCGCGGCGCTCGGCCAGCGGCATCGTGAACGCGAGCTGTATGGCATGCGCGATGCCGCGTGTGTCGTAGGGATTGACCAGCACGGCGCTCGTCATCTCGCGCGCGGCGCCCGCCAGCGAGGACAGGATGAGCACGCCCGGATCCGCGGGATCCTGTGCGGCCACGAATTCCTTCGCGACCAGGTTCATGCCGTCCCGCACAGGTGTCACGAGCCCGACCAGCGCCGCCCTCAGGAAGCCCATCAGCACGTCGTGCGCGAAGTTGCGGTTGAGGTATCGGATTGGCGTCCAGTCCGTATCGGCAAAACGACCGTTGGTGCGACCGGTGGCCTGTTCGAGCTCGCGCCTGATCGTCGAATAGGCACGCACATCCACGCGCGACAGAGGCGCTATCTGCAGGTAAGTGACGCGGTTGAGATTCTCGGGGTGCGTTTCCAGGAAGCGCTCGTAGGCGCGAAAGCGCTCCACCAGGCCCTTGCTGTAGTCAAGCCGGTCGACACCGATCATGAGCCTGCGACCGAGGAGCCCCGCGACCATGCGCTTGCAGGTCTCGGACTCCTGGGCTTCGAGCGCTTCGCGCTGCACCTCGTCCACGTCGACACCTATGGGGAAGACCTCGGCCCGCACGCGGCGATCGCCCACGACAATCGTTCCATCCGGCTTGACCGCGTGCGCACCCCACATGGCCTTCACCGCCGAATGCAGGCCGTTCAGGTCCTGCTCGGTCTGAAAGCCCAGCACGTCGTACGAGAGGAGCGCCTGCAACAGTTCTCCATAGACCGGCAGCGCCCGCAACAGCTCGACGGGTGGGAACGGGATGTGGAGGAACAGGCCGATCGGCTGGGTGACGCCGCCCTCGCGCAGCGCGTGCGCCAGGAAAAAAAGGTGATAGTCGTGCACCCAGACGATGTCGCCGGGCTCGAGCAGCGGCAGGAGCTCGCGCGCGAAGCGCTGATTGACTCGCTTGTAAGCCTCGTACTGTTCGTCCGAATAGCGGAAGGTGTCGATGAAATAATGAAACAGCGGCCAGAGGATCGCGTTGCTGAAGCCGAGATAGTAGGTTTCGTATTCGGCGCTGCTCAGCTCGATCGAGGCGTAGGTAATGCCGTCCTTGCGGATGAGCTCGGTGGGGGCGGGCGCACCCTCGGCCACTTCGCCATTCCAGCCGAACCACAGGCCGCCGCGCGAGTGCATCGCGGCGAGCAGGCCGACGGCGAGCCCGCCGGGCGCTGCGCCGCGCCTCGGCAGCGAAACACGGTTCGACACCGCGACCAATCTGCTCATTTAGTTTATTATATGCAATTATTTCAGACAGTAAACCATTGTGCTGCACCACAGCAGACGCAACGCCATGGCAAGCACTCGTGACCGCCTGGAACAGCGCGCGCTTCTAGCCGCGCGCTCGCTGGTCGATCGCATGCGCGCGTTGTACCGCGAGCTCGAACGCCTGACCGGCGCGCCGATTGCGGTGCACCGCGCGCTCGCGTGCATAGGCGACGAGCCGGGCATCACGGCGTCCAGCCTGGCGCTGTCGCTCGGCATGCAGCGGCCGGCAGTGAGCCACGTGCTGCGCAGCCTGGTCGAGCGCGGCTGGGTGGAGCGGGTACGCAGCGCTTCCGACCAGAGATCGGTGCGTGTCTATCTCACGGCTGCAGGACGGACGCTGCGTGACGCGACCGCTGGCCGCGCGGTCGGAGCCTTGCAGCGTTCGGTACGCAGGCTGTCCCAGGACAAGCTCAAGTCGCTGGCGGTCGGCCTGGAAGAAGTTCTCAAGCATCTGCCGGCGCCGCCGGCTGAGGCGGTGCGCATGCGGGTGGGCACGTTTCGCACAAAGAGTCGCGCCATGCCGGCGGGAACGGCCGTGGCTTCCGGCCGCGGCAGTGGCAAGGTGCACCGCTGAGCATGTGCCCGCAGATCCGCCAACTACCTGCGGATGTAGTTCTATTCATCGAGGAGCAGATTGATTCGGTGCCCCATCTGGAGGCCTTGCTGCTGTTGTGGGAAGGCGCTGCCAAACACTGGACGGTGGATGAGACCGCCGCTCGTCTGTACGTGACGAGCGAAACGGCCGCATCGATACTCGAGGATCTGGTCAAGCGGCACCTCGTCCGGCGCGATCTCGACGATGGGCGGCCGTGCTACCGCTACGACGACGGCTGGGACCAGAATGGCGAGCAGATGGGCCGGATCGCGGCGACTTATCAGCGCCACCTGCGGCAGGTCGCGGCGCTGATCCATTCCAAGGTCCCGACCGCCGTGCGAGATTTCGCGCGCGCCTTTCGCATCAAGAAGGAGTGATCGCAAGCGTGGCAGCAACCGTCTATGTCCTGGGCGCACTCGTCAGCCTGTTGTGTGCTGTCCTCCTGCTGCGCGGCTACTCCCGAAACCGCGCGCGCCTGTTGTTCTGGAGTGGCCTGTGCTTCGCGGGCCTCACCCTGTCGAATGGCCTCGTTTTCTTGGATCTGGTCGTTGTCCCTCACATCGATCTGTACGTGTGGCGCCTGGGCAGCGCGGCGCTCGCCATGATGCTGCTGCTCTACGGTCTGGTTTGGGAGAGCGACTGAGGCCATGCTCGAAGGATTTCTCCTGGGCGTGATCGTGACTGCGTCGCTTACCGCAGCCGCGTTCTTCTTCAAATTCTGGATTCGTACGCGTGACGGTCTGTTTCTGGCGTTTGGAGCCGCGTTTCTCATCGAAGGTCTCAATCGCGCCGGGCTGCTTTTCCTGGAACATCCGAACGAGGGCAGACCGGAGTTCTATCTCGTACGTCTGTTGGCGTTCGTCCTGATCGCGGTCGCGATAATCAAGAAGAATCGCGGAGCCTGAGCGGTGAGCCTGCCGGCTCGGAGCAGTTCTCCGTTGCGCGATCGCGAGTGGGCCTTGTTCCTCGACGTCGATGGCACGCTGCTCGAACTCGCGACGCGTCCCGACGCGGTGCGCGTATCGGAACGATTGCGCCATGCGCTGATCGACGCCTCCGAGCGGGAATGCGGGGCGCTCGCGCTGATCAGCGGCCGCAGCCTCGCCGATCTCGACGGGCTGTTCGAGCCGCACGTGTTCCCCGCGGCCGGGGTTCATGGCATGGAGCGACGCGACGTGCGCGGACACGTGACGCGAGTGCCCGTGCTGCCCGGCGACCTGGACGACGCGCGTGACCGGCTCGGCCGGCTCAAGACGGCGAGTCCCGGCATCCTGATCGAGGACAAGGGCTGCGCTCTCGCGGTCCACTATCGCCAGGCCATGCACCTGGAGGAAGAGATTGCCGCGACCGTGCGCTCGATCGCCTCCGGGCTGCAACCGAATTTTCACATCCAGCACGGCAAGTGCGTGCTCGAGATCAAGCCGGTGGGCTGCTCGAAGGGCTCGGCGATCGAAGCTTTCATGACCGAGCCGCCGTTCGCAGGACGGCTTCCTGTGTTCGTCGGTGACGACGAGACGGACGAAGCCGGCTTCGCCGCGGTGAACGCGCGCGGCGGCTTGTCCGTGCATGTCGGATACAGCAGGCCGACAGCGGCGCACTGGCGCCTCGCCGACGTGAACGCGGTGATTCGCTGGCTCGGAGCGCCGCATCAACCCCACGGCAAGCCGATTCCCGCTGCCGAGCGGATCGGCCGAGACCGCGTCGATGACACGTAACGCGCGGAACCTCGCGGCCGATCAGCCTGTCCATCGACGGGTGACTGCCCCATACGAGAGCGTGATGCTGACGAGCCTGCGAGCCTTCTTCGATCGCCATCTGACAGATCAGCCACACGAGACTGAGGCCGACGCCGAGCGGCGTGCGCGCCTCGCTGCGGCGGCGCTGCTGATCGAGGTCGCGCGCAGCGACGAGCAAGTTTCGCAGCCCGAACGTGCGGCGTTGCTCGGCTCGGTGCGGCGCAGATTCGGCCTCGACGCCGGGGAGGCCGCGCAACTATTGGAACTCGCCGAGGCACAAGCGCGCGATGCGCACGACCTCTACCAATTCACCTCGAAGATCAACGCCACGTTCTCTCCCGCGCAAAAGGCGGAATTGATCGAGGAGTTGTGGCGTGCTGCATACGCCGACGCCAGGCTGCATAAGTACGAGGAGCATTTGATCCGGCGGGTCGCGGATCTGCTGCATGTCCCGCACGCCGCCTTCATTGCGACGAAGCTGAGCGTGCGCGCTGCGCTGCTGCGGTCACGCAAGTGAGCGGCCGCTGTCCCACATGATGGAGGGTCTATGAAAGTCACTCGAGCAGGCGCGCTGTCGTGCGCGCTGGGTCTATACGTCACTTTCAGCGCTGTCAGCGTGCCCGCTGCCGAGCAGCCGGCCGTGGAGAATCGGCAAGTCGCGGATGCGTTGACGGAAGCGAAGGAGCTGGCGGACGGCAAGAAATGGGACGCCGCGCTGGCAGCCCTCAGGCGCGCGCAGCAGGTGCCCGGGAAGTCGGCCTACGCGGAGTACAAGATCGAGGAATTCACCGGCTACGTCCTTGCGCAACAGCGCAGGTACGGCGATGCCGCCTCCGTGTTCGCACGACTCGCCGAATCCGACCAGGCGCCGCGCGCGGATGTCGAGCGGCACCTGAGCACCGCTGCGCAACTGTACCTGCAGACCCGTCAGTACTCGAAGGCAGCGGAGCTGGCGAAGCGGGCGTTGCGGATGAGGCCCGGCGACTTGCGGCTGCTGGAGCTCTCGGGCGAGGCGCAATATCTCGCCCGCGAATTCAAGGGCGCGGCGAAGACGCTGCAGCTGCTGGTAGCGACGACAGAACGAAAGGGCGACAAGCCTCAGGAGAGATGGCTGCAGCTCATGCTGGACTCGTACTACAAGCTGGACGATCGCGAGGCGGTCGCGGCGACGTGGGATGCGCTTCTGCGCCACTATCCCAAGCAGAAGTACTGGGAGGCGGTCCTCGATGACAAGATCGCGAGCGTCGACTCGCAGCCGCTCGAGTTCGGCTACCGGCGCCTGATGTTCGATCTCGGACTTCTCACGGAGGCGGCGGACTACGAAGAGCTGGCGATGAGAGCCATCGATGTCGGGTTGCCAGGCGAGGCGGTACGGGTCATGAAGGCAGCGCTCGACCCTGCAACACTGTCCCTCGCCGAGTCGAAGCGCGCGCACTTTCGCCGCGTGCTGAGATATGCGGAGGACCAGGTCGCGAAGGAGCGTGCCACGCTCGAGGCGCTGGCAGAAAGCGCCGAGAGCGCCGCGACGGGGCAGCCGAGTGTAGAGCTGGGTCGCGCGTACCTCGGTTATGGCCGCTACGATGAAGCGATCAGCGCCTTGCGCAGCGGCATTGAAAAGGGAAACCTCGAGAACGCCGACCGGGCGCGCGTCGACCTGGGAATTGCATACCTCAATAACGACGAGACCGAGCAGGCCACCAGAACTTTCGCCCAGGTCGAGGCCGGTTCCGAATGGCGCGATCTGGCGGAGCTGTGGAGCCTGCGTGCCACGACGGGTGAACGCTAGCACTCCGTGCGCGATCGCGGCACTGCAACCCTCAATCTCTTTGTCAAGGACACGTTCAATGACAGGTCACGGAAGGAAACCGGGCGTCCAGCGCCCAGCCGCGTTGGCACTGGTCGTCGCCAGTTTGGCGGTGCTCGTCACGGGCGCAGCGCCCGTTCAGGCAGCCACGTCGGATGTGCCTGCCAACGCCCACGAACAGCGATTCACTGCGGGTTGGGAATGCGACCGCGGCTATATGCGCCGCGGTCAGGCCTGCGTCGCCATCGACGTGCCGGAAAATGCTTATCTCGATTCGCTGGGATTCGGCTGGAAATGCCGCAGGGGCTATTTGCGACGCGGCAACGCGTGCGTCGCAATCGATGTGCCGCCCAATGCTTATCTCACCGGCTCCTCGTACGGAAGAGGCTGGGCGTGCGAACGTGGCTATCGTACCGCGGGCGGTACGTGCGTACGCATCGAGGTCCTGGAGCATGCTCATCCGACCTACCGTTCCTTCGGACCGAACTGGGTTTGCAACCCCGGTTATCTACGGTCCGGCCGTGCCTGCGTTGCCGTCGAAGCGCCGGCCAACGCCTACCTGACGTATCAATCCCTGGGCGCAGGGTGGGCGTGCGAGCGCGGCTACCGGCAGGAGAGCGATGAGTGCGTGGCGGTTCGTGTGCCTGAAAACGCCTTTCTCACGACCTCGGGCGACGACTGGGATTGCAGGCGTGGCTTCAGGAAGGAACGGCAAGCGTGTATCGCGATCGATCTGCCCGACAACGCTCATCTCGACTTTACTGGAAACGACTGGGAGTGCAATCGGGGCTACTCACAGCGCGGCAACCGCTGCGTGTCGTACGGAGCGGGTTAGGGCGCCTCACGTAGGCGGCTGCTGCTGATCGCGCGGCCAGCGCGGTGATGCACGGGATGCAGCGCAGCGGATCGGAGGCAGCCAATGAAAATACTGATCAGTGGCCTCGGCATCGCGGGCCAACGCTCGCCTACTGGCTGCTGCTCTACGGGTTCGAGCCCGTGGTCGTCGAGGAAGCCGCTCGCCCGCGCACGGGTGGCTACATCGTCGACTTCTGGGGCAAGGGCTACGACGTCGCAGAGCGGATGGGCCTGCTCTCGCGTCTGCACGAGCTGAGCTATCGTTTGCGCGAAGTGCGATTCGTCAACCACCGGGGCCGGCGGGTTGGCGGCTTTTCCGTCGCGGCAATTGGGAGAGCCACGCACGGCAGATATCTGAGCATCGCTCGCGCCGAGCTCTCCTCGACACTCTACGAGACCATCGCAGGCAAGGCCGAGGTGATATTTGGCGATTCGATAACGTCGATCGCTCCGCAGGAGGCGGGAGTCAGGGTTCAGTTCCGGCGCGCACCGGCCCGCGATTTCGACTTGGTCATCGGCGCCGACGGATTGCACTCGAACGTGCGCCGCCTGTGTTTCGGGCCCGAGACCGAATTCGAGGTTTACCTGGGTTACAAGGTCGCAGCGTTCGAGACCACCGGGTATGCGCCACGCGACGAGCACATGTACGTGAGCTACAACGAGCCTGGCAAGCACATCGCGCGCTTCGCCACTCGCGGCAACCGTACGGTATTCATGCTCGTCTATCGCGACCAGTCGGCGGAGCCCCCACGTGGCGATGCGGCCCGCGAGTCACTGCATCGAAACTTCAGGTCCTCCGGATGGGAATGCGCGCGCATCCTGCGTGCGCTGGACGCATCAAGAGATGTTTACCTGGACCGGGTGAGCCAGATCCGCATGACGACCTGGTCGAACGGGTGCACAGCACTGGTCGGCGATGCGGCGTACTGTCCCTCCTTGCTTGCAGGAGAAGGTTCCGCCCTGGCGATGGTCGGTTCATACGTGCTGGCCGGAGAGCTCTGGAAGGCTGGCGGTGATCATCGTGGCGCGTTCGCACGTTACGAGGAGTTGCTGCGTCCGCTGCTGACCGACAAGCAGGGCGCCGCCGAGCGCTTCTCCGCATGGTTCGCGCCGCGCACACGCGCAGGCATCATGTTGCGCAACCTGACCACCTGCACTTTCAACATCACACCCGTGGCGGAATTCTTCCTCGGTCGCAACCTGCGCGACAGACTTGTGCTTCCCGATTACTCGAGCGACTCGCCTCGAGCGACGACGATGGCAACAACGAGCCCGACTGCTTCCAGGACCTGAGCGACGATTCCGAGACCGAATGGGATTCGGATGACGAAGAGATCTTCACCATCGGCCGCAAGTCGGGCGTCGTCACCCGAATAGGTCCGCGGACTGCGGAAGTCGACGTCGAGCACCGGTGACGAGGAATCATACGCCGGAAATTCACTTCCCCGCTCACGGCAGCACCGTCACCGTCGCAGACTCCTCCCCTTGGTGCGCCGACTCCGCCGGCGTCCCGCATCGACGATGACCGAAGGCACGAAAAGAGCGCGCCTGTTGACAGGCTGACTGCACTATTCATTGGTCGCGTCAGCTTGCGTCGGGCTGAGTGCCGAGATTCTCAGCCCGGGCCTGCTCTAGCGCCGTTCTTGCGGCGCACGAGTTTTCGGGCACGACCGGCGGGCCAGGACGAAGAGAAGCTGGAGTCCGCAAAATTTCTTCAATATCCAACTCATTTACACAACTTGCGCACAGCTTGTTCTCTGGAAAAATTTTTCGCTCCGTGTACTCTTTCTTCCACGGTGCCGGACGTCGCGAGTTCGGACAAACACCGGGCCCCAATTGGCTGGGGCAGGGTCACGAGCCAAAGGTGACCAAGAGCGCACGGGAAACCCGCGCGCAGGTCCTCCCGAAAGGGATGACAGGCGAAAACGAGCGGATGAATTAATCCGCGAGTGATGCGGGCGGAAAGTGCACTCGACCGTGGAGACGCTGACGGAGCGTCTCGGCGGGGGACGCGGCCAAGCGTCTTGAAAGAACCAAGCGGGGGCTGCAGCCCTCGGGCCGGTGAAAGGCAAGCCTCTACAGTCGCCTCGTGCTGCTGCAGAGCGAGCTGAAGGCCGAGCAGGAATGGGAGAGCGGCCAGGGCACGTCGACCTTCACGGGTCGATTGGTCAGGGAGCGCAACCCGATCAGGCTGAAACGAGGGGATGGGACCGGCGGGTCTCATCCCCTCACTTATTTCTGGGGTGTGCCCAAGCCCGGGCCTCCCTGTTCCGCCCGCAACTTACGCCAGCTTGCTTTCCTTGTTCTTACGAACGGGCAGCCTCCAGTTGGGCCGTATGAAGTGGCACGTGTAGCCGCCGGGATTTCGCACGAGGTAATCCTGGTGCTCGGGCTCGGCCTCCCAGAAATCGCCGGCTGGAACGACTTCGGTCACGACCTTGCCGGGCCACAACCCGGACGCGTCGACATCTGCAATCGTGTCCTCGGCGATGCGACGCTGCTCGTCGGTGGTATAGAAGATCGCCGATCGATAGCTCGTCCCGGCGTCGTTCCCCTGGCGATTGCGCGTGCTCGGATCGTGAATCTGGAAGAAGAACTCGAGGATCTGCCGATAGCTGATCCTGGCAGGATCAAAGATGATTTCGACCCCCTCTGCATGGGTGCCGTGATTGCGGTAGGTCGCATTGCGCACGTTGCCGCCCGTATAGCCGACCCGCGTCGAGAGAACGCCGTCGTAACG